>SLHT01000017.1 GCA_007136055.1 Syntrophomonadaceae bacterium | reverse complement strand
GCGGTTGTTCCTGGTTGGATGCTCATCATCTTTTCGCCACAGCGGGCTGGATATTCACCAGTTTCTTTTCAGCAAAGGTTTGAACAACCAGCTTCCCCTGACGAGAGATTACATGTATGAAACACACGGGTCTGCAAGCAGTTAATATCTTCGCAGGCAGCATATTATTAATTACTGAAGCCCCTGGCAGTGTGCCGGGGGTTTCTTATGTGAAGCCACGTTAACCTATCTATATTTTCATTTTTAAAAGAGGAAAAAAACAGGATGAAGCAGAAACTTATAGACCATGTTAATGATGTTAATAGAGATGAGGTGAAATATTGAAACCACGTTTACCGCTTAGAAGCGCCATTGCCTATGCCGTGGGACAGCTTGGCTGGTCCCTGGTAATCGGCATTGTTATTAATTTTTTGGTTTATTTTTACCTGCCCCCTGAAGGAGCCGGACTACCCCAGCTGGTCCCCGAGATATATTTTTTTGGTTTCATATCGATCATTGGAATTATTACAATGGGTGGCCGCCTTCTGGATGCGATAACCGACCCCTGGATAGCCAGTCTTTCAGACCGGTCTACGGCTCGCAAGGGCAGACGAATTTCTTTTATGACCATTGGCGCCCTGCCCATGGTTGTTTTTATGTTTTTAATCTTTAATCCACCCCACCCCATAGCAACTAATGTCAACCTTATCTGGCTGGCGCTGACCATTTTTTTCTTTTACATTTTTTTTACCGTTTACCAGGTACCTTATACGGCCCTGATTGCGGAACTGGGCCACAATCCCCGCGAAAGGCTTAACCTGTGCACATATATTTCCATTACTTTTTTTATTGGCCAGGTTATCTCTGCCCAGGCCCCGATCATGTTTAATATTTTCCAGGATATGTTCGACATTTCCCGTGTCGAAGCGGTTCGCGTCACCTTTGGCCTCCTCGGGCTACTGGCCTTAATATGTCTTTATGTGCCTGTGCTGCTGGTAAATGAGAATAAGTACAGCATCGGGGAGTCTTCTTCTGTTCCCCTGATGGAATCTTTAAAGCTTACTTTCAGCAATAAAAGGTTCGTCATCTTTGCCGTTTCCGATCTAATATACTGGATATTCATGACCATCCTGCAAACCGGTTTAATCTATTACGCTACGGTCCTTCTTCGCCAGTCGGAAGATTATTATTCGCTGATTTTTGTGCTCTTAATGGGCGGTTCTTTTCTCTGCTATCCATTTGTCAACCTGGCAGCCAGGAAAGTGGGCAAGAAAACTGTGCTTATCTTTTCACTGTCATTATTTGCTATCTCCCTTCTGTTTACTTCGCAAGCGGGGCAGGACTGGATTCCCCTTCCCCTGGCCATGCAGGGCTACCTGGTAGTTCTTTTAGCCTTCTTCCCCCTGGCTGCTTACGGGATCCTCCCTAATGCTATTGTAGCTGATATTGCCGAAAACGATGCCCTGCGAACGGGCAGCCACCGGGAGGCGATCTATTTTGGCGCCCGCAGCTTTATGATGAAATTGGGTCAGATGGTCGCCCTGTTGATTTTTACCTCCCTGCTTGTCTTTGGCAGAGATATCGGGGATGACTTAGGGGTCAGGCTGACCGGTCTGGCAGGAGTTGCTTTCTGCCTTCTGAGCCTGGCTTTTCTTTACCGCTACGATGAAAAGAACTTACTGAAAGAATCGAATGCCCTGAAAGAGGAAAACGAAGCTAATTAATAATGCCCGACGGGAGAGTTTCATATGGCTAAAGTAACCATGATCGGAGCAGGAAGCGTTGTCTTCGCCAACAATATATTAGGGGACCTGCTCACTTATCCCGAGCTTAAAGACAACCTTGAGTTTTCACTGGTCGATAGCGATCCTAAACGCCTGGAGGTATCGGAAGGCTATGCCCGACGCCGCCTCGAATATGAAGGCTCAAAGGCGAAGGTAACTGCAACCGCGGACCTCGGGGAAGCTTTAAAGGGGGCAGACTATGTAATTAACATGGTGCAGGTGGGTGGCTTTAAAGCGACCCTTGCGGATTTTAATATTCCCGCCAAGTACGGATTAAAGCAAACAATAGCCGACACTCACGGTATCGGCGGAATATTCAGGGCCCTGCGTACCATTCCCGTGGTGCTTAATATCTGCGAAAAGATTGAAAAACACTGTCCCGAAGCTTTGCTGATCAACTACTCCAACCCGATGGCCATGAATGTATGGGCAGCATACCGCGCCTCATCAGTCAGGACGATAGGACTGTGCCACAGCATCCAGCTGACCGCCGCCATGCTGGCCAATTACATGGATATCCCGGTTAACGAACTGCGCTACAGGGCTGCGGGAATTAACCATATCTGCTGGTTTTTAGAGCTGAGCCACCGGGGACATGATGCTTATCCCCTTCTTTTTGAGGCGATGAATGATCCGCTTACCTATTCATCGGACAGGGTCCGCTTTGAAATAATGAGGCACTTCGGTTGCTTCGTTTCGGAGTCGAGCGAACACATGGCGGAATATGTACCATACTTTATTCCCCGCCAGGAGCTGATCGAAGAGCTTAAGATACCGATCAATGAGTACCTGCGCCGCTGTAAAGAGCAGGACATAGAATTTGAGAAAACGGGGGAAATTGCAGATGGCAAGCGGGATATACCGCAGCATTTTAGAACTTTTGAGTATGCAGCGCCAATTATCAAGGCCATGGAGACAAACCAGCCTGCTTTAATTTACGGAAACCTGGAAAATAACGGGGTTATAACCAACCTGCCCTACGGCTGCTGCGTGGAGGTGCCCTGCCTGGTTGACGGCAGCGGGATCAGCCCTGTCCATGTAGGCGAACTGCCTCCCCAGCTGGCCGCTTTAAATAATATTCATATCAATGTCCAGGAGTTGACGGTAAAAGCGGCTCTCGAAAAAAGGTCTGATTATATTTATTATGCCTGCCGCCTTGACCCTCTTGCCTCGGCTGTATTGAGCCTGAAACAGATTAACAGCATGGCAGAAGAACTATGGGCTGCCCATAGTGTACACCTCGGTTACTTGTAAGCCGGCTGCGGGAGCAGTGATGTAAAAGACCGGCTCTTTGACTGATGTAACCCGCGTTTTTTCCAGGATGCGCTCCTGCAATTTTTGGATCCGTTCCCTGCAGACAAGGGCAACCACGCAGCCGCCGAACCCGGCTCCGGTCATCCGGGCCCCTAAAACGCCCCTGAACGACTGCGCGGCATCAACAATCAGATTTACCTCTTTGCAGCTTACCTCAAAAAGACGGCGCAGCCCTTCGTGTGATTGATTTATCAGGCTGCCGCAGGTGTGCAGGTCGCCGCGCTGAAATGCTTGAACCGTTTCAAGCACCCGCTTATTCTCTTTGATCACGAAGTAGGCGCGGTTGTATAACTCGGGCAGCATTAATGGGCGGGCCTTTTCTATCTCTGCCAAGCTTACTTCACGCAGGGATTTTTTTTGCATCCCTGTAGACCTGTTGATCAGGGCCAGCGCTTCGGTGCACTCTTCCCTTCTGCGATTATATGCTGAAGAGGCCAGGCTCCGTTTGATTCTGCTGTCTATAATCATAAAAACGTGCTCCCCTAAATCAAGGGGGATATGCTCATATTCCAAAGAACGACAGTCTAAAAATAGAGCGCAGTCCTTAATGGATAGCGCAGAGGCAAACTGATCCATGATGCCGCAGCGTACCCCAACATATTCATTTTCTGCTTTTTGCGAAAGCAAGGCCAGTTTCTTTTCAGGAATGTTCAAACCGTTAAGATGCGAAAATGCCGCGGCAGTAGCCACTTCCAGCGCCGCGGATGAACTCAGCCCCGCGCCGATGGGAATATCTCCACCAAAGTCTATATCGGCTCCCGAGAGCTTATAACCTGCTTCCTGTAGCGTCCAGCAGACTCCGGCAGGATAATCCGACCAATTTTGGTTTTTACCCGGCACAAGCTTGTTTAAAGAGAAAGACGCTTTTTGATCAAGGTTGCGGGCATAGATATTAACCAGTTTATCGCTGCGCTTTTGAGCTGTCAGCAATATGCCCATATTAACAGCCATCGGCAATACGTAACCCTGGTTGTAATCTGTGTGCTCCCCGATAATATTGATCCTGCCGGGGGCATGGACCTGGACTTTCATCATGCATTCCACCTTTATACCTGTATATGGCCATTTTATCACACCTGCAAACCGGATTTTTTCGTATAATTTATGAGCGAGCACTTCTTTTTTTGCACCAGATATGTTTTGATATAAAAGAGGTGATCATTTGCGGGTTATCGGCGGCACGGCAAAAGGAATGAAACTGAAGTCACCTGACGGGCAGGCTGTACGGCCTACTGCAGATCGGGTCAAAGAAGCACTGTTCAATATTTTGGGCTACCGGATTATCGGGGCCCGCTTTATCGACATTTATGCCGGCAGCGGAGCAATCGGTATTGAAGCTTTAAGCCGCGGCGCACAGGACTGTATTTTTATTGATAACCAGAGAAGTAATCATCTCCTGATCAGAGAAAACCTGGTCAAAACCAGGCTGGAAGGCGGCGCCAGGCTAATCATAGCAGACGCCAAAAAAGCCCTGGTTATCCTCAGCCGGGAGGGAGCCAAAGCAGACCTGGTCTACCTCGACCCCCCTTATAATTGCCCTGACCTGGCAGCCGTGGTAAGCAGCGTGCTTGAACAGCAGATAATTGCTCAAAGCGGGCTGCTTATTACCGAACATGCGCACAAAAACAGGCAGTGGGCTGATGATTTTGCTTCGGTTAGGCAAAAGAGGTATGGTGATACCTGCCTGACGATTATCGAACCGGCCTGATTATCTCCCAGGCAAATATGTGCATTCCCCTGAGCCCCTTACTGAAAATTGATCACTGGTATCCGAAAAACAATTATCTTGCCAGCCACCTCTCACCTATCAGCTGCCGGTATTATTTAACAGGTTTTTTCAAACTTCCCGCTGCTTCAATTACTTGAGTTCGGCGAGGACTTCATGGAGGGCTGTTAGGAAGCGATTGTTTTGCTCTTCTGTACCGTAAGTGACCCGAATATAGGTGGGGTAACCGAATATGTCTCCTGTGCGGACGATAACCCCTTTCTTCATCAAGGCCTGAAAAACTTCCCTGGAGTCCGCTTTCAGATCAATGAAGCAGAAGTTAGCCTCATCGGGCACCGGCTTTAATCCCATTTCAGCCAGGCCTTCTGTGAACTGCTTCCTAGAATCGTTAACCAGTTTGCGGCTCCGCATAAGGTGATGGCTGTCGTCCAAAGCAGCCAGGGCGCCGGCCTGGGCCATAGCATTGACATTGAAGGGTTCGCGGACCCGGTTTAACTCCTGGATTACGTCAGCAGGAGCAATACCGTAACCGATCCGCAGGCCTGCTAACCCGTAAAGCTTAGAAAATGTGCGCAGCAGAATAACAGGTTTACCCTGCTCTACATAGTCAAGGCCTGTCGGGTGATCCGGATCGCTGACATATTCTATATAAGCCTGATCTAAAACGAGAAGGACATTTTCCGGGAGGCGTTCGATAAAGGAGTCAACATCTTTTTTCTTAACTATCGACCCGGTCGGGTTGTTCGGGCTGCAGATGAAGATAAGCCTGGTTTTTTCATTAACCGCTTCTAAAACTGCTTCAAGGTCGTAGCTGAAATTCGGGCCGGTCAGAGGCACCTGGCGCGGGGTGCCGCCCATAAGCCGCATTGCAAAATCATACTCAGAAAAACTGGGGGCAACCATTACGGCTTCTTCACCCTGGTTTATGTAAACAAGAGTCAGGAAAGACAGTATTTCATCTGAACCGTTACCGAATATAAGTTGATCTGTTTCTACATTTAGTTTGGCGGCTAAGGCCTCTTTTAAATAATAACAGTTGCCGTCAGGATAAATATGCATCTTTTTAAGCTTGCTGCGCATCATTTCAACAGCAAGCAGAGAAGGCCCCAGGGGGTTTTCATTGGAAGCCATTTTAATCACATTTTTCAGCCCAAGCTCCCTCTCTACTTCTTCAACTGGCTTGCCGGGCACGTACGGTTTAATCTTGTCGAGGCATGAACGCATTTCCGGTTTTTTCACTGTTATATCCTCCATATC
>SLHT01000135.1 GCA_007136055.1 Syntrophomonadaceae bacterium | reverse complement strand
TCAAGAGTTTGCACAAAAGTGTCAGCCGGAACACATGGATTGGTAGTTTCGTATTTGCCGATATGGGGGGTGGGGTTATGTTTATTCATTTGATCGATAAAAATAATGCCGGGGTCGCCTTTTTCCCAGGCTTTCTGGATTATCAGGTCAAAGACGGCTACGGCGTCGAGCTTTACTTCCTCGTCTGTTTCAGGATCAAAATAAACTTCTTTGGTCCGGGGGTTAATCAGGTTATATAAGGGATCGGGATCTTCGCCTGTAGCCTTGCGCATAAATTCATCGGATACTGTTACCGAAAGGTTGAAGTTGTTGATTTCATCTTCTTTCTCTTTGCTGCAGATAAAATCGAGGATGTTAGGATGGTTGTAAATCAGGGAGCCCATGTTGGCTCCACGTCTGGTGCCACCTTGTTTGACCGCTTCAGTGGCGGCGTCAAAAATTTTTAAAAACGAGATCGGCCCGCTGGCGACGCCGTTGGTTGAACGGACGATGTCGTTGTTTGGGCGCAGGCGGTCGAAAGAGAACCCTGTGCCTCCGCCGGTTTTTTGAACCAAAGCCATGTTTTTAAGGGCGGTAAAAATGCCTTCCATGCTGTCTTCAAGGGGGAGGACGAAACAGGCGCTCAACTGCTGCAGTTCTCGTCCTGCATTCATCAGGGTGGGTGAATTGGGCAGAAAGTGGGATTCGGCCATTACTTGATAGAAATCATCTTTGCTTTTTTCTATTTCGGCTTCTGTCCGTTTATAGTTTTTCTCCACCGAAGCAATGTTGGCAGCCACCCTGCGCAGAAGATCTTCAGGAGTTTCGGTCGGATTTCCTTTTTCATCTTTAATCAGGTACCGTTTCTCGTAAGTAATGCGGGCGTTAGGGCTTAATTCCATCAAGCATATCCTCCTAAATATGAACAGCTATATTTGATCTGATTCTGGATTATCATAACCACTTATAACATTCTCTGTTGGAGGGGTTTTTCCTTTAGAAAAACTTCAACATTTTGACTCGCTTCTATAATATGCAGTCATTTTCTTTTAATAAATAACCATAAAAAAGCACAAATGCTAGCCTTCGGCTGATTTAAAGCAACTGCTTCTTCTGAGGAGTCAATCTGGCGGATAATTAGAATGGCCCTGTTAAGAAGGGTAATGTTAAGCAAACTTTTCTATAATTATCTTTCCTTTAATATTTTTATTATCCAAGAGTTATGTTATACTTTATTTTGATTAATGGTTGCAAGGGATCTTTTGTTTATTGTTTAGGCAGGGCATTTATCAATAAGCTTTTATGCTATATTGAACGTTACGTAAAGGAGGGGTAAGTTTTAGCCTATGGCACAGAATTTAACACGCAAGCAATTAAAAAGACAGCGTAAAAAGAGAAGACGGGCCAAAAAGAGGAAAAGATTGAAAGGCCGGACCTAGTAAGCCGCTTTGCGGCGGTATGATCATATTTAGCTAGTCTATGATTTTGAGAGGAGGTTCAGTTTTGCCCCTATACGAATTTTACTGTTCTGACTGTGAAAAAAAATATGAAGAGTTGTGCAACAGTACGCAAAGCAGTATAAAGTGCCCTTCTTGTGGCAAAGAGACGAAGAGGCTATTATCGCTATTTCGGACAGGGAGCAGTTCTTCAGGTGGCGAAACCGCCTCCTCAAGTTGTGGCGGTTGAACAAAAACCAGCTGCAGCAGTTGCTGAGCCGACCGTAAAAAAGATTAAAACAGTGGCAATAAGGGGGCGCTTATGACCAAGTATATTTTTGTTACCGGCGGAGTAGTCTCATCTCTGGGCAAAGGAATAACAGCCGCTTCTCTGGGCTGTTTACTGAAAAACAGAGGCTTAAAGTTGACCATTCAAAAATTTGACCCCTACATTAATTACGACCCCGGGACAATGAGTCCTTACCAGCACGGTGAAGTGTTTGTTACCGAAGACGGGGCTGAAACTGACCTTGATCTAGGTCATTATGAGCGTTTTATCGATGAACCACTTACCCGCGATAACAATGTTACAGCAGGCCGGGTTTACTGGTCAGTTATTGAGGCCGAGCGAGAGGGCGACTACGAAGGAAATACTGTTCAGGTTATCCCCCATATTACAGATAAAATTAAGGAATGCATTACGTGGATTGATCGCGACCAAGGTCTTGATGTGGTAATTACTGAAATCGGCGGGACAGTTGGCGATATTGAAAGCCTGCCCTTTTTAGAGGCCATTCGTCAGCTCAGGTATGAGATTGGGTGGGAAAATGTTCTCTTTATTCATGTTACCCTTGTTCCTTATCTTTCTATGTCGGGGGAACTGAAAACAAAGCCAACCCAGCATAGCGTAAAGGAACTGCGCAGTATTGGTATTCAACCCGACATTATTGTCTGCAGGGCCGATCATCCCCTGGATGATGATTTAAGACAAAAGATAGCCCTTTTCTGCAATGTCCGGCCCGAGGAAGTTGTGCAGAACCTCGATACGGGTGTTATTTACGAGGTCCCCCTTTTGCTTCAGGAACAGAATCTTGATCAGCTTGCTCTCGATAAATTGAACTTAAACTGTAAACAGGCCGATATGCAGAAATGGCGTGACCTGGTTCATAAAGCTGCCAATTTTAAGGACGAGGTTACCATTGCCCTGGTCGGAAAATATGTATCTCTGCGTGATGCTTATATCAGCATAAATGAAGCCTTATTTCATGCCGGTCTTGAACACAATGTTGCTGTAAAAACTATCCTCGTTCCTGCCGAAGTTTTAGAATCAGGAACCGCCGATAATTTGCTTGACGGTGTTGACGGTATATTGATACCCGGTGGATTCGGAGAGAGAGGCATCGAAGGCAAAATAAAAGCGGTGCAAGTAGCCCGTGAAAACAAAATTCCTTTCTTTGGCCTCTGTCTTGGAATGCAGTGTGCGGTGATTGAATTTGCCCGCAATGCGGCCGGGATTAAAGGTGCTCACAGCACAGAGTTTTACCCTGATACTCCGGGTCCGGTGATTAATTACCTGCCCGGCCAGGAAGAGAACACCAGGCTCGGGGGTACCCTTCGCCTGGGAGCGTATCCCTGTTCGGTTAAGGAAGGGACTACCGCTGAAGCTGCCTACAAAGAAAAGGTGGTCTTTGAAAGGCACAGGCATCGGTATGAGTTCAACAATGAGTACATACCTGTTTTGGAAAAAGCGGGTATGGTTTTCAGCGGCATCAATGAAGATTCCAACCTGGTGGAAATGGTTGAAATCAGTGATCATCCCTGGTTCGTGGCTGTTCAGTTCCATCCCGAATTCAAATCTCGTCCAACCCGCTCGCATCCTTTATTCAAAAGTTTTATCGATGCTGCAATAAAGCAGAAAAACTTTCAGGCTCATTAATAATCTGCCTGGCCATTTCGGCCATGGTTAGCCTCTGCTCCATGCTGCTTTGACGTATAAAGTGGTATGCTTCATCTTCAGTTAGCGAGTAAAGTTTTGCCAGCAATCCTTTTGCTTTTTCGACTAATTTTCTTTGATTAATTTTTCTTTGCAGGATTTCAATTTCTTTTTGCAGCTTTTTTTTGCGGGTAAATTCGCTGCAGACAGCATCGGCCACAGCAATTAGCACCGGGGCTTCAGTCGGCCATGAAAGCTGGACATAGTGGTTCATCCTGGCTCCTGTGGTGTTGATATATATCGATGCGGCCAGACCATCGTTTTCGATTATTTCCGCAAGTTCCTCGATATTGCCGGGAGGCAGAGCGGTGTCAACGACAACCAGCCATGGTTGTACCGCTCTTAACTTGCGCAGTAAGACCGGCACGCTGTTTCCTTGTCCGGAAGAATAATAGCCTGCTTCGGCCAGCATTGCGGCAAGGCTTTTCTTTAGCTTTTCATCAGCTGTTCCGATACAATAATCATAGCGTGTATCGACCATTAATAAACCCTTTCCTGGCAATTGTTTTCTACCTTCAATTATACTATTATTTTAACTAAAAATGGCAATAGATTATATAAAAAAGGAGCGCTTCAGCGCTCCTTATAGTTAGCATTATTGGATGCAGCCTAACGGAAAAAGCCGGCTTGTTTTTAGAACCTGGCCAGGTATTGTTTAACTTCCCAGTCATGAACCTGGATTCGGTACTCAAGCCACTCCTTCATTCTTCCTTCGCGGAAGCGATCGTAGATGTGCTCACCTAAAGCTTCCCGGACAATGGGGTCTTTATCAAGGGCCTGCAGGGCATCATTTAAGGTGCCCGGCAGGCTTTCAATCTGGTGTTTATCTTTTTCCTCATCGGTCATAGTGTAAATGTTTAAGTTGACCGGTTCTGGTGGGTTGATCTGCTTGTGTATGCCATCTAAACCTGAATGCAGCATTACTGCGAAAGCAAGATAGGGGTTGCATGATGGGTCTGGGCTGCGCAGTTCGACCCTTGTGCCGATACCTCGCCTGGCCGGTACCCTGACCAGCGGGCTGCGGTTGCGGTGCGACCAGGCGATGTAGACAGGAGCTTCATAACCGGGCACGAGGCGCTTATATGAATTTACAAGGGGATTGGTTACTGCTGTATAACCCTTGGCATGTTCAAGCAGGCCGCCGATAAAGTAAAGCATTTCCTGGCTCATTTCATCGGGAGCATCCGGGTCGTGGAAGATGTTTTTGCCGTTTTTAAACAGAGAAAGGTGGGTGTGCATTCCCGAACCATTTATTTCGGCAATCGGTTTTGGCATAAAGGTAGCATAAAGGCCGTGTCGCTGGGCAACTGTCCTGACTACGAAACGGAATGTGGAAAGATCGTCTGCCGTGCGCAGGGCGTCACTGTATTTAAAATCAATTTCGTGTTGTCCGGGAGCAACCTCGTGGTGCGATGCTTCTATTTCCAGGCCCATCTGTTCTAAGCTTAATACCATATCTCTTCTCGCGCTTTCACCGAGGTCGGTTGGAGCGAGGTCGAAGTATCCTCCCTGGTCATGGGTGTGAAGGGTAGGCGCGCCGTTACCGTCGGTATGAAACATAAAGAATTCCGCCTCGGGCCCGCAATTCATCGAGTAACCTTCTTTGGCTGCCAGGTCAATCATCCTGCGCAGTTGGCTGCGCGGGCATCCGGCAAAAGGCTCTCCTTCAGGGGTGTAAACGTCACACATCAACCTGGCTACACCGCCTTCCTGGGGGCGGAAAGGGAAAATCGCAAATGACTCGAAGTCGGGGCGCAAATACATATCAGACTCTTCAATGCGGACAAACCCTTCAATGGAAGATCCGTCAAACATCATCTCCCCGTCTAGCGCTTTAGGAAGCTGCTCGGTTGTAATCGCCACATTTTTTAACTGCCCTGAAAGATCGGTAAACTGGAGGCGGATAAACTTAACCTTCGATTCCTTCACCATGCCCATTATTTCTGCTTTGGTAATTGCCATTGATACCACTCCTTAAGTTATAAATTATGAAAATATAAAAAACGCCCGCCAGACAGCTTTTCAGCTGTACTCGCGGGCGTCGTTGCCCGATAAAAATTACATTTCTTAGTATATTATTATAAAGCTGCTTTGTCAACCCCCCGCGATCACAAAAACGTTTATAAAAACGACATTTCCATACATATTGTCTATTAAAAAATATGCTGATTCATTCATAATGGACTTTACTTAAAACTGATGCAGGAACTCTCCTGATTACTGCCGAAGTAAGAATAAACTGACACCATAGAAATTAGCCCGATGACAAAATGAGTCCTGACAGGTGACATTAATGGACTATTCTAGCCTTTGCCTGGGCTGTATGGAAGCAAGAGGACCGCAAAATACATGCCCCGCATGCGGGTTCCCCGCGGGTGGCAAGCCTGAATCGGCCCTGCACCTGCCCCCTGGGACTTTTTTGCAGGACAAGTTCGTTCTTGGCCGGGCCCTCGGCCAGGGCGGTTTCGGCATCACCTATATCGCCTGGGACAAAACCTTGAAACTTAAGCTGGCCATCAAGGAATACCTGCCTCAGCAGCTGGCCTACCGCACCGACGGCAGTACAAAAGTATCCGTTTACAAGCAGTCCCTGGTTACAGAGTTTGGCTATGGCCGGGAAAAGTTTCTTGAAGAAGCACAGACCCTGGCCCGCTTT
>SLHT01000226.1 GCA_007136055.1 Syntrophomonadaceae bacterium | reverse complement strand
TCATATTCAAGCACTTTTATTTCCCGTGCGGTAATCACAGCGGTCAATTAAGATCTCTCCTCGATAAATATTTGCTGCCCCTGATTATAAAGCGCAGCAATTGACTTTTAGCCAGGTTTATCCCAATCCGCGGGGTGGCAGTAATTCGCATTTGCTTGTCAATAGCCTTGTTTTCTGCCAGGTATAAAGGTTTTTCCCGCAGATTGTGTCCGTCAAAGGACATGTCAATAGCAAAAGCCTGACATAACTTTCCGGGGCCATTGGCCAGGTTTTCGGTTCTCATTTTCCTTCCGCGGTATTGCTCCATTATGGTCAGGTTTTCCACCGGTTCAACCGCCCTGATTAGTACCGCTTCACCTGTGCCTTCGGGACCGGTCACAACATTAAAACAGTAATGGCTGCCATATATAAAATATACATAGGCCTTCCCCGCCGGGCCGAACATAGCAGCGTTACGTTTTGTTTTCCCATGAGAAGCATGACAGGCATCATCATTTTCACTCAAGTATGCTTCTGTCTCAACAATTATACCCGATATTAAACCCTGATCCGTTTCACGACAAAGATAGTGGCCCAACAGCATCCGTGCTATTTCTTCAGTCCCGTAATTAAGAAAAACATGTTCTGAAAACAATATAATTTATTCCTTTCCTGCCTGCCAAAAACTTTCGTTTTAAATACAATCATAAAAAACCGGTATCCTTAAACAAAAAGCATACCGGCTGCAATGTGTTAGTGAAAATAACCGCTTCCAACCTCTGACCTCTTAGTTGTTAAAAGAACAGAATTTTTACCCGTTCAGGTTTATATAATATCCAATAAGTAAATCTCTTAATTCTATTGCAATCGGTGTTATATAGTGATCGGCTATAAATACAATTTCTGAACTTTCAACGGCATCCATGAAGATCTGCAGGGGAACCAACGATGCCACGGCAATGATTATATAAACAAAGATAATGCCAACCAGGGCACCGAGCAATCCTCCGCCGACCCTGTTAAAAAAGCCGATAACCGGAATACGATTGACCCACCTGAAACCGCCGGAAAACAGACGGAAAATCAGGCTTAAAAATAAAAACAGAACCAAAAAAGTTAGCACGCCCGCTATCAATTGGGGAGCTGTCTCAAAAGCCACTTCTACCCCCAGGCCTTCTATAAGCTCATGGTGGGGCATAATATCTTCAGGATTAATATAGTCAGCAAGGACTTCGCTAAATAATTTGCTGCCCCAGAGAGAAACGATAATAATCAGCAAAAATCCAAAAATATCAAATACCTGTTTGATTAAACCGCGAAACAACCCGCTAATGAGATGCAAAAAGAAAATAACAATTAAGAATATATCAAACCAGGCCATTATTATCACCCCGCTTATTAGCTTCCCCTGACGATTGCAGCTTTTCCTCTTTTAGTTTGAGCAGTTCATCAGCCAGATTAAGAGCTGCCAAAACGGCAATTTTTTGTCTGTTCATCTGATGGTTATTTTCAGCTAAATATCTCATCATCCGATCGACATAACGACCAACACTGTGCATTCTTTCAGCCGAAGAGTTGCTCCTGAGGACATATTCTTCTCCCATTATATAGACTGTAACCCGGCTTTTTGCCTTTTCCTCCATCCGTCTGCCTGCCTTCCTGATTCCTGGGAAGCTATTAGCTAGTTTATTTCGAGGTTAAGAGACCAATATCCTGCCTGTTTAACTGCGCAAAACAGCGCCCAGGTCAAAAAGAGTTTTCTCAATATTTTCCTGTGCTTTATTCACTTCAGCATCGGTTAAAGTGCCCTCATCACGCCGGAAAGTAATCGAGTAAGCCAGGCTGCGTTTGCCCTCAGGAATCTGTTTGCCTGCATAAAGATCGAACAGTTTAACCTGGCTGACCAGACCGCCTCCTGCTTCCCTGATTGCATCTTCCAGCTGCAGGGCTGAAATATCTCGGGAAACAACCACCGCGAGGTCTCTTTTAGCAGCAGGGTAACGGGGTAGAGTGGCAACTTTTGGCACGAGATCAGTGATCTTATTAAGCAGATCCAGATCTATTTCACAAACAGCAACCTGCTGATCTATTTCCCACTCTTCAGCTACTTCAGGATGAAGCTGTCCCAGAAAACCCAGTTCTTCACCGCCGACATTAATCACGGCACAACGGGAAGGATGCGAAAAGGGCATTGCCTTTGGAGTATATTCAACATCAAATATCTGAAGCCTGTTGAAAAGGGTTTCTAAAACTCCTTTCAGGGTAAAAAAGTCAGCTTTTTGCGCGGGAACAATCCAGTTTGGTTCAGGAATTAAACCGGTTACAGCCAGGGTTAATTTTGTTTTCTCCAGAGGCAGACTTTCCAAAGGCAGAGACTCCGGCTCGTAAACCGATCCTATTTCAAACAGCATCTGGTTTAGTTCCCGATGGCTTAAATTGTGCTGCATTACCTTTAAAAGGCCCGGCAGAATAGTTGTGCGCATAACAGCCTGTTCTTCAGAAAATGGATTCTGAACCGGCACAGCCTTTCTCCTGCAGTCATCAGCAGGTAACCTGAGTTGCATAAAGTTCTGCGGGTTTATAAATGAATAGGTAATACATTCGTAATAACCGGCCGCTATGAACATACTCCTGACCAGGTTCTTAAATCGTTCATTTTCAGATTCCCGGTTTCCCTGCAGCTCCCCGGAGGGCAAAGTAACCGGGATTTTATCGTAGCCATGCAGGCGGGCCACTTCTTCGACAATATCTTCTTCCAGGGTCAAATCAGCCCGTCTTAAAGGTACGGTTACTTCCATAAGACTGTCTGCTTTCTTTTCAACTGCAAAACCAAGACGCGAAAAAATTACAGCAATTTCGGTTTCGGGGACAACATGCCCCAGTATCTTGTTGATCCTTTCAGGACTTACTTCAATCCGCTTCGGCTCGAGAGAACAGGCATTCTTATCAATTATCCCTTTTAACACTTTGCCCCCCGCATGCTTGCCAAGCAGAAAAGCAGTCCGATCCTGGGCCCAGATTGCCGCCTCAGGATTAACCCCTTTTTCAAATCGCTGTGACGCTTCGGAAGGCAAATTATAACGGCGGGCAGTGCGCCTTACATTGGTCGGGTTGAAATTGGCTGCCTCTATTAAAACAGCGTTAGTGCTGCCGGTTATTTCCGTTTCTTCTCCACCCATAACCCCGGCCAAACCCACCGGAGTCTCCCCGTCGGCAATAACCAGGGCTTCAGAATCAAGCTTTCTCTCTATTCCATCGAGGGTTACCAGTTTTTCATCCTGCAAAGCCCTGCGCACAACGATCTCACTGTTTTTAAGCAGTTGCAGGTCAAAAGCATGCAGCGGCTGACCGAATTCCCACATAACATAGTTAGTAATATCAACCACATTACTGATCGGGCGGATTCCCGCCTTGAGAAGCCTCAACTGCATCCACAGGGGAGCTTTATCGATCATTACCTCTATAATTGCCCGGACAGTATAGCGCGGGCATAACTCAGTATCAGCTACGTCAATCTTCATAACCTCTTCCACTGCTGTTTCTGATTCTTCAAGTTTCATCGGCGGCAATTTCACCTGCCTGCCGGTAAGAGCGGCAACTTCATGGGCTACGCCGATCAGACCCAGGCAGTCCGCGCGGTTGGGGGTCAACTCCAGGTGTAGAATGAAGTCATCAAACCCGAGCGTTTTAAAAGCAGGGTCACCAACAACGGCAGAACTGTCAAGGATTAGGATTTCATCTTCCGAGCCTAAATCCAGCCCCAGTTCCTGGGCTGAGCAGAGCATTCCTGCAGATGGGACCCCGTATATTTTAGTTTCTTCGATCCGGCGCGGGCCGGGCAGCTGTGAACCGGGTAAGGCAGCTACTACTTTATCGCCAACCTGCATGTTTTTAGCGCCGCATACTATACTTAATAACTGGCTCCCGGTATCCGTTTCAACCAGGGTCAGGTTGTTTTTCCCGGGGTGAGGCTCCGTGGCCTTCACCTGCCCGACCACCACACCCGGCAGGTCAGGGCCAAAGCGTTCGACAGCCCCTACTTCAATACCCGTTAGAGTAAACTTTTCAGCCAGTTCCCCGGCTGACATTCCGGGATCGATATATTCTAACAGCCAATCGTATGATACGCGCATTTATTCATCTCCTCTAACCATTTTAAGAACAAAATTCAGGAGTCAGTATCCGGGATAAAATATATAAAGGCCTGAATACTTCAGCCTGCACAACACTATATTGCTTGCCAGAACTTACCCTTGCTTATATGTACTGCACTCTACTTAAGAACACTATGATTATTACATCCTTAATCCTGGTTTTCTAACCAAACTGCTTCAGAAAACGCAGATCATTTGAGAAAAAGAGGCGCAGATCGCCTATACCATACTTGAGCATGGCAATACGTTCAACCCCCATACCGAAAGCAAAACCCGTAACTTCACGGGGATTGTAGCCTGAACCTTCTAAAACGCGGGGATGGACCATCCCGGCGCCAAGTATCTCCAACCATCCTGTATCGCTGCAAACCCGGCAGCCTTTGCCAGCGCACATGATGCAGGAGATATCCACTTCGGCACTCGGCTCTGTAAAGGGGAAGAAACTGGGCCGCAAGCGTATTTTCTGATCCGACCCGAACATCTCGCGCACAAATAAGAGCAGGGTGCCTTTTAAGTCGGCAAAAGAAATATCGTTATCGACAGCAAGCCCTTCAACCTGGTGAAACATCGGTGAATGAGTAGCATCATCATCGCGGCGAAAGACCTTTCCCGGGGCAATAATGCGAACCGGCAGATGCGGGGCCATCCTTTCCATGGTTCTAATTTGGACAGGAGAAGTATGAGTGCGCAGTAAATACTGCTCGGTAATGTAATAAGAATCCTGCATATCCCGCGCCGGATGTTCAGCGGGAATGTTTAGCGCTTCAAAGTTGTAATAGTCAGTTTCGATATCAGGTCCGTGCGCTACCTGGAAGCCAAGCCCGATAAATATTTCTTTAATTTCATCTAGAATCATAGTCAGGGGGTGTTTCTGTCCCAGCTGTACCGGCCTGCCGGGCAGGCTAACGTCAATCCGCTCTTTTTCCCACTGCCCTTCCTTTTGGACATCGCGCAGGGCTTGCTCTTTCATTTTAAAAGCTTCTTCTAGTTCTTCACGTAAAATATTGGCTTTCTTTCCGATAACCGGCCGCTCCTCGGGCGCAACATCACCAAGGCTGCGCAGGAGGGTTGTCAGAGCGCCTTTTTTACCGAGCACTTTTACCCGCACTTCTTTCAGTTCCTCCAGGCTGCCCGCTGCTCCAATACTGCTTCGTGCTTCTGATTCCAGTTCTCTTAATTTCGTTAACAAGTATAAACACCTCCGGAAATAAAAAAATCCCTTTTCATTAAGGGACGAAAGTTAACCTTCCGCGGTACCACCCAGCTTAGCCGCCGTTGACTCGCTTAAGTATCGATAACGGGATAACCGTCTCCAGCCTACCGGGCCGTCTATAATCATTCGACCTTTCAGTGGGAAGCTCCAGAGTGAATTTCAACCTGATGTGCCGGGCCAGCTTACAGTCAAGGCTGTCCCTCCCTGAAACGGCACTTTAACCAGGCCTACTTTTCTCCTTCATTGCCTGAACCTAGATTAGGATCTATTGCATTATAGCACCTGTAACCCGCACATTCAAGCTGATCAGACCCTGCGCTGGCGAATTATTTCGTAGATAATCACCGCCGATGCAACTGCAGCATTAAGTGACTCAACCGCTTCAGCAACCGGTATAGATACAATGCAATCAGCTTCCGCACCTAATTCCTCAGCCAGCCCATCTGTTTCGTTGCCAATCAGTAAGGCTGCAGGCAGTTTGTAATCAACCGACCAATAGCGCAGATCAGATCGGGCAGCAGTGGCCACCACCTGCAGGCCTTTCTGCTTCAAATTCCTGATTAACGCTAAAGGTTTGCGGGTTAGTTCCACGGATACCGAAAAGATAGCTCCTGCTGTTGCCCTCAGCACCTTGGGATTGAACGGATCTGCACTGCCGGAGGTATAATAGATGATATCAACGCCAGCCGCGGCTGCGGTGCGTATAATCGTTCCCAAATTGCCTGGATCCCGAAGCCTATCGAGAATTAATACCAATTGTTCCGGCCTTAG
>SLHT01000109.1 GCA_007136055.1 Syntrophomonadaceae bacterium | reverse complement strand
TATCGATCAATCAGTGGTTGAGATTATCATATGGAGAATTGATTTTAATTTAGGAGAGATCGTATGATGAGTCGAAAGAGCAATACGAGACCATTAACACGACGAACTTTTTTGCGGTCGTTTGCAGTTGGTGTAGCGATGACAAAACTTTCGCCGGGAACTCTTACTGATGCCCGAGGCGATGCGCTGAAGTCGCTGGACAGCATTAAAGCAAGTCGTCCCAATATAATTTTCATTTTAGCCGATGATATGGGATACGGCGACCTGAGCATCCTCGGGCAGAAGAATTTTACAACGCCGAATCTTGATAACATGGCCGAAGAAGGGATGATTTTGACTGACCACTATGCCGGCAGTACGGTTTGCGCACCCTCGCGGGCCACCCTGCTGACTGGTCAGCATACCGGCCATGTCTATCAGCGCGGCAACGGGCGGATTGAATTTCGTCCCGACCCCCATGACATCACAATTGCGACGCGCCTCAAAGAAGCGGGCTATCATACCGCCATGATCGGCAAGTCCGGCGTGGCATGCAACTCAGTCAATGCGTCGCTACCCAATGAAAAAGGATTTGATCATTTCTTTGGTTTCTTGGCCCATGCCGCAGCGCACCGCTTCTATCCGACCGAATTGATCCGCAACGGGAAAACAGTTACATATCCACAAAATAACGGTCGTAGGGGCGAAATTTACAGTGGCGATCTGTTTCTGGAGGACACACTGAACTATCTGGATGAGCGCAGCCAGTCAAAACAGCCGTTCTTCCTGCATTTTGCTCTCCAGCAACCTCATGCAGACTTATCGGTGCCGGAGGAATTTCGTCATCCTTTTCTAAACAAATATGAAGAGCAGCAGCGGCCAAGAGGCGGATACACGCGCCAACGCCATCCAGCGGCTACGTATGCGGGGATGATTGCATACGTGGATCACACAGTTCGCCGCATTCTTCAAAAGCTTCGTGAACTGAGAATTGAAAAAAACACATTGGTGATATTTTCCTCCGACAATGGCTCTTATTCGGAAGGCGGCTACCATTACAGCATGCACAACTCTAATGCTCCATTCAGGGGTGGCAAACGCGATCTGTACGATGGCGGCATCCGTGTTCCAACCCTTGCATGGTGGCCAGACACAATCACGCCCGGGTCGCGCAGCGATCATGTTTCCGCTTTCTGGGATTTTGCGCCGACTGCCCTGGAGTTAGCCGGCTTATCCATTCCCAAGGAGATGGACGGCACATCTTATCTGCCCACGCTGGCAGGCGAGCCTAATCGCCAAAAAAAGCACCACTATCTGTACTGGGAGTTCTATGAGCAAGGCGGCAAGCAGGCGGTGCGTTATGGCCCATGGAAGGGAATCCGCCTGAACGTCCAACGGGATCGACATGGGCCGATCGAGCTTTATAACATCGTGAAAGATCCTGGCGAAACACATAATCTGGCCGAACAGCATCCTGATATTGTCAGAAAAATTGACGGGTTTATGGATGAAGCGCATACAACACCGGAGCATAGTAGGTTTCGATTTTAATCTTTAATTACTGGAGTGATTTATGATCAAAAGACGTGAACTGTTAAAGTCGGCGATGGCAGGCCCCCTGATGCTAACCTTGCCTCAATGGACTGTCGGCGATGTTACTGAACAAAAACATCCGAATATTCTCTGGCTGACAATTGAGGATGTAAGTTACTATCAATTTGGATGTTACGGAAATAAACATGCCCGAACACCTGCCATTGATGAACTTGCGGGAAATGGCATTCAGTTTACAAATGCCTGGTCCACTGCGCCGCAATGTTCGCCCGCTCGCTCGACGATTATCAGTGGTTCATATGCCACAACATATGGCACCGAGTATCACCGGCAGCGGTACCAAGTGCCCCGTGAACAGTTTTTCTTTCCCATGTTCTTAGAAAAAGCGGGATATTTCTGCACAAATAACGGAAAAACCGACTACAATGCAAGGGGCAATGTCCGATTTTTTTGGGATGAGTCTGGAAGAGAGGCCACATATAACAGCCCAAGACGAAGGCCCGGCCAGCCGTTCTTTTCGGTCTTTAACTGTACTGCAACACACATGGGACGGGTCTGCACGTTTACGACCGAAAATCGCCGTGATTTTGCCAAGGAAGGGCTTGATCCAGCGGCGTTGGATCTGCCGCCACATGTACCGGATCTGCCAGATGTGCGATCTGATTATGCCTTTCATCAGGAAGGCGTCAATGACATTGACCGATGGGTAAAGTATTTCCTTGACGATCTCAAAGAAAAAGGATTAGACGACGACACAATTGTCTTTTTTTACTCTGATCATGGCGGTTGTTTGCCGCGAGGAAAGGGGTTCTTGTTTGAGACCGGCCTGAAGGTGCCAATGATTGTTTATGTTCCTCCCAAATGGCGACATTTATGCAGTATCCCGCATGAGCAAAAAAGCGACCGTCTTGTTGGCTTTGTGGATTTAGCACCCACGGTATTGAGTTTGGCGGATATACCAACGCCTGATCATATGCAGGGCAGGGCGTTTATGGGAAAGCACGAGGCGGCACCACGAACGTTTCAATTCGGTCTGCGTGCTAACCAAGAAGATCACTACGACCCTTGGCGCGCCGCAACCGATGGGCGTTACACCTATATTCGTTGCTACATACCCTACAAGCCGATGGCCCACCGTAACTTTTATCAGTGGATGATGCCGTCCAACCTAGCGTGGGATGAATGCGTCTTGAAAGGAGACTTCAAACGCCCGGAATGGGCCATGACTCACCAGCCTAAACCCGTTGAAATGCTATTTGACACGGACGAAGACCCTTACTGTATCCGTAACCTGGCCGGCGATGTATTACATCAGAGACCACTGGAAAAATTGCGAAAGGCGTTGTCCGGGCATTTACAGCAAACGTGTGACTTGGGCTTTTTCATTCCTTCCGTTCGCGAAAAGGGCCAGCCGCTTTATACATGGGTAAGACAGAAAGAATACAACCTTGAAAGGTTATTGCAAGCTGCTGAAATTGCCAGCGATCCAAGTGTGAAAGATGTCCCTCATCTGCTGGAGCTGCTGAATCAATCGGAAGCTGAATTGCGCTTCTGGGCGGTTTCGGGTTTTGCGACGTTGGGCTGTCGAAAACAACTTAAGGCCTGTCCCGAATCCGTGATCGCAGCAATAGAGGATTCCGACCCGTATGTGGCTGCGACCGCCGCTGAGGCGGCGTGCTATTTAAATAAGGTTGATCTCGGTCTGCCGGCCCTGCTGGCACAGTTCAAGACAAATACACTGGCGTCGTATTCGTCGCTTGAGACCCTTTCGATGCATTCCGAATTAAAGGCACAGATGAACCCGCATATTTCCGAGCTTGAAGAATTGGCCAATAACAACTCTCTCGGAATCAAAGCACGTTCAATATTAATTAATCTCGGAAAAATAAAACCGCCGATATTTAAGATTTATCCGCCACAGCGAATCCAAAACAGACAACAAGCCAATACGGACAGAAGGCCCTTGTCACCAAGGCCATAAATGAGCGCGATTAATCGATATCTTGCCGGAAAAGAGATGCATTAACCAGCAATAAGATAAAACCATTCCTAGGAGATAAAATGAATTTAAATAAACTATCAACTTTACATCCATCGCCGATGAACCGTCGAACTTTTTTCACTGCCACGACGTTGGTTGCAACAGGACTTATTGCTGGCGCATCTGATCATGATGCTATCAAGCCACAGAACGAAGAAGCACCATCCGGTCAAAAGAGCTATTCAAATGAACGGCCCAATATCCTTGTGATTACTACCGACCAGCAATGGGCTGGCGCGATGAGCTGTGCGGGCAATCCTTGGCTTCACACTCCGGCGATAGATAGTTTGGCTCAATATGGTGTACAATTTGAGCTTGCATATACCCCCAATCCGATATGTGTTCCTGCCAGAACGAGCTATATGACGGGCACGGCCTCTCACGAAAATGGTGTTTTTGCCAACATGCGCGCAAACCAGGTTGATTTACCCACTCCGTGCCTGGCTAAGCTATTCCAGGACAATGGATATGATACAGGGTACGTTGGAAAATGGCACCTGCCAAGACCCATCCGAAACCGTAAATGGAGCGGGTTTAATTATCTGGCCTCGCTTCGCAATAATCGCGTAGACTTTGATATCCCAAAGTCCTGTGAAGCGTTCATTAGGAAAGAACGTAAAATCCCTTTTTTTTTGATCGCATCATTTGTCAATCCCCACGATATTTGCGAATGGGCACGCCTTCATAGCGGAATCGAGCGATGGTCGCGCTGGGGAGAGTTTCCGAATGGTGAAATTGGAGACCCGCCTCCTCCCGAAGAATGCCCTCCATTCAGAGCCAACAATGCCATTCCTCAGGGAGAACCTTCAGAGATTCGCAAGCACCAATCAGACGATGGGATGCAGCGAGTTTATCCGACACGTCACTGGGGTCTTCAAGACGGACGATGGCGACAATATCTCTGGGCCTATTATCGGATGACCGAATTGGTGGACAACTATATCGGCCAGGTACTGGAGGTGCTGCGTCAAAGCGGCCAGTTGGACAACACCGTCATCGTCTTTACTAGTGATCACGGCGATGGCATTGGTTCTCACCACTGGAACCAGAAGACGATTTTTTATGATGAAATTTCTCGGGTCCCGTTTATTGTCAGCTGGAAGGGACATACTCGACCGTGTGGACGTAATCGAAAGCATTTGGTCAATGTAGGGCTTGATCTGTTCCCGACGCTGTTTGATTTCGCCGGCATTGAAAAACCGGCCAGACTGCGCGGCCTCAGTGCTGCACCGTTTGCCTGCGGGCATGACGACACACAGAGCCATCCCTACATTGTGGTCGAAAACAACCATCATAGTGGCTTTGGCAATCCGACCGATGTGCATGGACGTATGCTGAGGTCAGGCCGGTATAAATATGTCCGGTACAACAAAGGACAGCCGGCCGAGCAACTTTTTGATATGGAACTGGATCCCGGCGAGACGAACGACTTGACGCTTGACCCCAAAGCTCGGAAAACGCTTGACAAACATCGCCAAATGTTGAATGAATATATCGTCAAAACAGACGACGTGTTCCCCCTTTTTAAGGGCTGATTACTCACTGATGCAATGTTATTTTGAAAGATAAGGTTGATTATGCTACTTGGACCCAAGAACTGTTTCCAGGCAACTGTGAATGCACCCGAAAAGCAGGTCAATCGTCGTGATTTCTTGCGAATCAGCGCAGCGGCAGCCGGCAGTGCATTGATGGCCGGGGTACTGTCGATTCCAGCGGCCTTCAGCGCGCCGTCATCGGATCGGCCCAACATCGTGCTGATTATGTGCGATGATATGGGCTATTCGGATCTGGGCTGTTATGGCGGTGAAATTAAAACACCGGTCCTGGACGGCCTGGCAGCCAATGGACTGCGGTTCACGCAGTTTTACAACGCGGCACGCTGTGTGCCGACCCGCGCCAGCCTGATGACCGGCCTGTATCCGCATCAGGCGGGACTGGGCCATATGGTCAGCGACCGCGGCCACGAGGGGTATCGCGGCCGACTCAACGACCGCTGTGTCACCATTGCCGAGGTGCTCAAGCAGGCCGATTACCAGACCTTTATGAGCGGAAAATGGCATGTTACACCCTATAATTATGCCAATCCGGAACCGACGCTGGACCGCAATACCTGGCCGCTGCAGCGGGGCTTTGACAAATTTTTCGGAACGATTGCCGGGGCCGGCAGCTTTTACACGCCGGTCTCGCTGATGCGTGATAACCAGTTCATCGAACCGGGCGAAGATTTTTATTATACCGATGCCATCAACGATCATGCCGCCGATTATATCCACCGGGCAGACAAAAACCGTCCGTTGTTCCTCTATGTCGCGCACACCGCTCCGCACTGGCCGCTGCATGCCCCAGAAGAAGATATCGCCCGCTATGCCGAGACCTATACGGTCGGCTGGGATGCGATCCGGCAGGCACGGTATGAACGGATGGTCGAAATGGGAATTATACATTCTGATTGGCCGCTGACCGAACGCGATCGGCGTGTACCGCCGTGGGATCAGGCTGAGCATAAGGACTGGCAGGCACGGCGCATGGCGGTGCATGCGGCCATGGTGGACGTGATGGATC
>SLHT01000020.1 GCA_007136055.1 Syntrophomonadaceae bacterium | reverse complement strand
TGAAAAACTCAAACCCAGAAAGCAGAATTTCTGTTAAGCTTGTTTCAGAGGTCGGGGTCGGCACAGTCGCCGCCGGGGTCGCCAAGGGTCATGCCGAGATGATTCTGATCAGCGGATATGATGGCGGAACCGGCGCTGCGCCACTTTCGTCGATCAAACATGCAGGAGTCCCGTGGGAACTGGGACTCTCCGAAGCCCATCATACCCTGATTGTGAACGGTTTGCGCAGCCGGGTAAGGCTACAGGTTGACGGCAGCCTGAAAACCGGGCGGGACGTTGCTGTTGCCGCCATGTTAGGAGCTGAAGAATTCGGTTTTGCGACTGCCGCCCTGGTAGCCTGCGGATGTGTGATGATGCGTGACTGTCATACCAATAAATGTCCGGTCGGGGTAGCCACGCAGGATGAAAAGCTTCGTCGCTGTTTTAGCGGCAAGCCGGAGCATGTTGAAAACTTTATGTTATTCGTGGCAGAAGAACTGCGCGCCATTATGGCTTTCCTGGGGATAGGTACGGTTGATCAGCTTGTCGGACGCTCTGATCTTCTGGCGCAGGATTATTCTGTTAGGTTCTGGAAATCTGTGAAGGTAGATTTAAGCAGAATCCTCTATAAACCGGATGCGCCGGAAGAAGAAATGCGCTGCACCAGGGGGCAGGAACACCATCTGGAAAAAGCTCTCGACTACAAGCTTTTACCGCAGGTTGAAATGGCCATTGAAACCGGCGAGGCGGTGGTTGCCGCTTCTCCGATCAGAAACAGCAACCGTACCGTGGGCACAATAATATCGAACCGCATAGCGCGCAAGTACGGCAGCAGGGGGCTTCCGGCCGATACAATCACTCTTAATTTTAAAGGATCTGCCGGCCAGAGCTTTGGCGCTTTTACTTCAAAGGGCATGACCTTAAACCTGGAAGGTGAAGCCAACGACTATGCAGGCAAAGGTCTTTCCGGGGCCCGGATTACCCTCAAACCCTTCAGTGGCGTCAGCTATAATCCGGCTGAGAATATTATCGGCGGCAATGTAATTCTCTACGGGGCGACAGCAGGTGAATTCTACGCTAACGGCCGAGTTGGAGAACGCTTTGCTATCCGCAACAGTGGGGCACAGGCAGTGGTGGAAGGAGTAGGCGACCATGGCTGCGAATACATGACCGGCGGCCGGGTAGTTATTCTCGGCCCTACCGGGGTGAATTTCGGTGCGGGCATGAGCGGCGGAATCGCCTATGTTTATGATCAATCCGGAATACTCGATTTAAACAGCAATCTTGAAATGATTGATCTGGAGCCGGTTTCAGAGGAAGATGATATTAATGAACTGCGCGGCCTGCTGGAAAAGCATCTTCAATATACAGGCAGTAAAAAAGCAGGCTTCATTATTGATAACTGGCGCGACTGCCTGCCCTATTTTATCAAGGTCTTCCCCATGGAATACAGGCGGGTAATGGGTAAAATGAGTAGGGAAGACGAGGCTGTTGAAAGGGCGCTTCTGCAGGATAACTAACAATTACCGGGAGAATGTTTATGAGAAATAATGACAATCAACCTGCACATCGCAAAGATCCGGGTTACCGGAATGCAGATGAACGTCTCGGCGATTACCATGAAGTTGAAAGGCTGCTTACCGTAAGTGAAGTTCGCGATCAGGCCGGGCGCTGTATGTCCTGCGGTACGCCTTTCTGTCACGGTTACGCCTGCCCGCTGGCCAATGTCATCCCTGAAATCAACGAACTGATCATTGAAAATCGCTTTGAAGAGGCCCTTGAAATGCTGCTTTCCACCCATCCGTTCCCTGAGTTTACAGCCCGTGTTTGCCCTGCACTCTGTGAGGGTTCATGTGTCAGGGGCATTAGCGATCAACCGGTAACCATCCGCCAGGTTGAAAAAATGATCATTGAAAAAGGTTTTGAAGAAAGATGGGTTCGCCCCAGGCCACCGCAGAGGCGCCGAGGGGAAAGTGTTGCCGTGATCGGATCCGGTCCGGCAGGACTTTCTGCCGCAGACAGGCTCAATAAACTTGGATTTAATGTTACTGTCTATGAAAAGGAACTGAGCCCGGGAGGGTTGTTGTTCTATGGAATCCCTAACTTTAAACTGGATAAAGATATCGTAAAACGCCGGATTGAACTGATGCGGGAAGAGGGCGTAATATTTGAATGCGGGGTCAATGTCGGCAGTGACATTTCTTTTCATTACCTGAAAAGGCGGTTTTCCGCGGTGTTGTTGACCGGTGGTTCCCGGCAGCCATGCGACCTTAATATCCCCGGGCGCGATCTGGGAGGCATCATTTTCGCCATGCCCTTTCTCTGCGCTCAGAATAAGAGAATTGCCGGTGAGCCTTTGAAACCTGAAGAAGATATTATCGCAAAAGATAAAAACGTGGTTATCATAGGAGGAGGCGATACCGGTTCAGACTGCCTTGGAACAGCCCTGCGCCAGGGGGCCGAAAAGGTCTCCCAGTTTGAAATATTGCCGCGGCCACCCGAAGTCCGTCCCGGTGATAACCCCTGGCCGCTCTGGCCCCGGATTGATCGAGTATCAAGCAGTCACCTCGAGGGAGGAACCAGGCGCTGGTCTGTGATGACAAAAAGATTTGAAGGCGATGAACAGGGCAAAGTGAAAAAACTGCACTGCGCTGAGGTTGAGTGGGTCCTGAAAAATGAAAAGCATGTGCCGCTTGAAATCGAAGGAAGCGCTTTTACCGTCGAAGCTGACCTGGTCATTTTAGCCATGGGTTTCCTGGGGCCCGGCCCCGATATCCTTGCCGATTATCTTGGTCTAAAACGCGATCAGCAGGGCAATATTTTGATCGCTGACAATCATGGCACCGGAATTCCCGGTATCTTTTCAGCCGGTGATATGGCCCGAGGGCAGTCACTGGTTGTGCGCGCTATGGCCGACGGGAAGGCTGCTGCAGAAAATATTGCTGCCTTCATCGATTCTGTTCTGCACCCCTAAAAAGGTGCAGCTTATATATTAAGGAAAGGTAGTGAACCATGGATTTCGATCAAATCAGGGCTTTTATTAATGTCGCATCCCTGAAGAGTTTCTCCGGGGCCGCTGAAAAACTCTTTATCAGCCAACCCTCGATCAGCGTCAGGATCAAGGCGCTCGAAGAAGAACTAGGCGTCATTCTCCTGGATCGCTCCAAGGCCCGGGAACCATCGTTAACTGAAGCAGGACGACTATTTTTAGATTATGCTCAGTCAATCGTTAACCTGCAGGATGAATGCCGGGAAAAACTATCCGGACAGCTAGATCAGGCCGGGGGGTTGGTCCACGTCGGCGCCAGTACGGTTCCCGGCACATACCTGCTTCCTGCCCTGCTGGCTGAATTTAAAAAAGACCAGCCAACAATTGACTTCAATATCGACATTCTCGATACAGGGGCCGTGCTGGAAGGTGTGCTTAACTATAGCTTTGAGCTTGGTTTTGTCGGATTGATCGACCGGGATGAGCGGTTGAAATATACTGCCCTGGTTGCCGATGAGCTGGTGCTCTGCACAGCCAGCGGTCTTTTGCCCGCAGATCAATATAAAGAAGGTGTGCCGTTTAAAGACTGTTTTTCACATCACCTTCTGGTCCGGGAAAAAGGATCGGCAACACGCCGGCTACTCGAGCGCAAGCTGGAAGAGCAGGGTCATGATTATTGCGGTTTTAAGGGCATTACTTATTTTAACAGTCTCGAAGGAATCAAGCAGGCAGTGAGGGCCGGCCTGGGAATTGCATTTGTCTCAAAACTATCTGTAGAAGATATGGTTGCTGCCGGAAACATGGATACCTTTCCGATTGTTGATCTTGACATGACCCGAACTCTTCACCTGGTTCATCACCAAAAACGCATTTTAAATGCTGCTGCAAGGCGCCTTTTAGATTATGTGATCAGCTGCTATTGCGATTAAAATACCGCTAAAACCGACGGAATTGAAGCTTGAAAAGCGTGGTATAATATTAAAAGCAGGTCGCAGACACCCTGCTTGATAAAAAACAAGGATGATAAAATGAATATAAAACGAAGCCGGTCTTTTAATTACTGGACCCGGTCGGCTATGATTGCAGCGGTTTACGTTGTTTTAACCCTGATATTTGCCCCGATTAGCTACGGAATGATCCAGGTTCGGATTTCGGAAGCGCTGATGGTTTTGCCCTTTTTTACAACGGCTGCGATACCCGGACTTTTTGTGGGCTGCCTTATCGCTAACATATTTGGCGGGCTTGGGATGCCCGATATAATATTTGGCAGTCTCGCGACCCTGTTATCGGCATACCTGGTATCAAAAATCGATAATAAGTACCTGGTGCCCATGCCTCCTATTATCGTTAATGCCTATGTCGTCGGGTTTGTATTGCATTACGTATTAGCATTGCCTCTCTACATGACAGTACTGTGGGTCGGTATCGGGCAGGTAATTGCCTGCTACGGTCTCGGATTGCCTCTCCTGCTATTTTTGGAGAAAAGGCGGCACATATTTGAATAATAATAATTGACAGGAGGGATGCCCATGGCAGGCCATTCCAAGTGGGCTAACACAAAACACCGAAAAGCGCGGGTGGATGCTGCTAAAGGCAAAATATTTACCAAGATTGCCCGCGAAATTACTGTAGCAGCCCGTGAAGGCGGGGAGGATCTTGACACCAACTTCAGGCTCAGGCTTGTGGTACAGAAAGCCAAGGTAAATAATATGCCCGGGGATAATATCCAGCGTGCTATTCAAAAAGGTGTCGGCGGGCAGGAAGGTTCAAACTACGAGCAGGCTGTATTTGAGGGCTATGCAGCCGGTGGGGTGGCTATTCTGCTTGATGTGATGACAGACAACCGTAACCGTACGGTAGCTGAAATCAGGCACATATTTTCCCGCCACAACGGAAGCCTTGGCGAGTCAGGCTGTGTTGCATGGATGTTCAGCCGCAAAGGGCTGTTAAGAGTGAATAAAAACGATACTGAACTGGTTGAAGATGACCTGATGATGGCTGCCCTTGAAGCAGGGGCGGAAGATGTTGAGTTCGATGATAGCGACACATACAATATTACCGCCGAGATTGAACAATTTGAAGCAGTAAAGAATCACATGCAGGAACTGGGGATTCCTGTTGCCTCATACGAGGTCACTATGCTGCCCAGCAGCTCGATTGAAATAGCCGATGCAGATATGGCGGCAAGCATTCTCAGGTTGATGGAAGCGCTTGACGATCATGATGATGTCCAAAATGTCTACGCAAACTTTGATATCCCTGAAGAGCTAATGGCTGGCACATAAAACGGCAGGATTTTGAAAGAACAGGTGATCCAATGCGCATAATAGGGATAGACCCCGGAGTTGCCATAACCGGTTATGCTGTAATAGAAGAAATTAACGGCGAATTTAACTGCCTGGTTTCCGGGTGTATCAGAACGTCCAAGGAATTGCCGCCCTCTATACGTTTAAAAGCAATTCATGATCAGATTATCGATCTGATCAATGAACACCGCCCGCTGGCTTTGGCTGTTGAAAAAATATTTTTCAGTAAAAATGTCCGCACGGCATTCCAGGTCGGCGAAGCTCGCGGTGTAATAATGCTTGTTGCCGCTAATAACATGATCGATTTGTTTGAATATACCCCGTTACAGGTAAAACAGGCTGTAGCAGGTTACGGGAAGGCGGATAAACAGCAGGTCCAGAAGATGGTTCAGATGCTGCTTAAGCTGAACCGGCCACCCTCTGTTGATGATGAGGCTGATGCTATAGCCGTTGCTCTCTGTCATTTGCAAAACCGACGCTGGCAGGATGCAGTAAAAGGAGGACAGTCTTAAATGATTGAATATTTAAGAGGACGTCTCGTCGCCGCAGCTCCCGGCAAAGCAATCCTTGAGGTTGGCGGTATCGGTATAACCCTTGACATGCCTCCGGCCCAGGACGACATGCCTAACCTGGTTGGGCAGGAGATAAACGTTTATACCAGGCTGCTGATCAAGGAAGACGAAATCTATCTTTACGGTTTTCGGACAGCCGAAGAGCGCAAGCTGTTTAACCTGGTTCTGGGCGTTAGCGGGTTTGGACCCCGCCTGACTCTATCTATGCTGGGGTTATTTACAGTTTCACAGCTATATATAGCAGTTTTGGAAGAAAATATAGCTCAGCTTACCCGCGCGCACGGAGTCGGTCGTAAAGCGGCCCAGCGTCTTATCCTCGAATTAAAGGAGAAACTGCCCAAAGCGATTACCGCTACTGATCTTGCGAACAATCCTGTTAGCCCGTCAGGATCTTCTGTATTCAACGATATAACCGAAGCTTTGATCGCCCTCGGATATTCAGGAGGAGAGGCAGCTGCAGCTGTCAGCAAGGTTACAGAGGAAAACGAAAAAGCCACACGTGAAGAATTGTTAAAGTTGGCCTTAAAAAAGATGGCCGGGAATTAAATAAACTTAATTCTCTTCTGAAAGGAGAATCGGATGGAAGAGGAAAGGATAGTATCCGCCCAACGCCAATCTGAAGACGACTCCCAGGTTGAAATTGGTCTTAGGCCGCGCTCGCTAAATGAATATATCGGCCAGGAAAAAATCAAGGAAAAGATGGCTATCTATATCAAGGCCGCCCTGGATCGAAGCGAGTCATTAGATCATGTTCTGCTTTACGGCCCTCCGGGGCTTGGCAAAACGACATTAGCCCATATCATCGCAAATGAGCTGGGTGTCAATATCAGGGTTACCGCGGGCCCCGCTATTGAGAGACCGGGTGATCTGGCCGCAATTTTAACCAACCTGGGGCAGGGCGATGTCCTCTTTATCGATGAAATTCACCGCCTTAACCGCTCAGTAGAAGAAATCCTCTACCCGGCTATGGAAGACAACGCCCTGGATATTATTATTGGCAAAGGCCCCGGGGCGCGTACGCTGCGCCTGGATCTTCCGCCTTTCACCATGATCGGGGCTACTGTCCGGGCAGGTTTGCTCACTTCGCCTCTGCGTGACCGGTTTGGGGTGGTCGATCGTCTGGAATTTTACAACCCTGCCGAACTGGAACTGATTGTAACCCGTTCGGCAAGAATCCTTAATGTGAAGATCGAAAATGAGGGCGCAGCAATTATTGCCTGCGCTTCGAGGGGCACTCCGCGGGTAGCTAACCGCATCCTTAAGAGAGTGCGCGACTATGCCCAGGTCAAAGCGGATAACGTCATAACCGGGGCGGTAGCGGAGGAAGCATTGAAAATGCTGCAGCTTGATCAGAAAGGTCTGGATGAAATCGACCGCCGCCTGCTGATTGCCTTAATCGAAAAATTCGAAGGCGGCCCGGTCGGTTTGGATACCCTTGCCGCCTGCATCAGTGAGGAACCTGAAACTTTAGAAGATGTTTATGAGCCGTACCTGATGCAGCTGGGACTGTTAAAACGAACAGCCCGCGGGCGTATGGTCACCAGTGAAGTTTATACATACTTAAATATTACACCAACAGACGGTCCCCAGCAGAAGCTGTGGTAATAATTTTGGCCCAGGTCAAATGTTTGTATTTTTATAAACAAAATTAAGGATTGTCATTATAAGGGTCTATAAAATAAAGGCAGAAAATGAAACCTTATTTTTATTTCATAATGAGGTGTTTAGCTTGCCCGATTTAGGAGATTTTGGTAAACTACTGCTATTTGGCGGTGTCTTGATCGCCGCAGCCGGTTTGATCTTAATGCTTTTTGGGAGACTTGGTATCGGACGCTTGCCGGGAGATATCTTTATCCAGAGAGATAATATTGCATTTTATTTTCCCCTGGCCACGATGATCATAGTCAGTATAATTCTAACTTTAATCCTAAACTTCATCAGGCGCTAAAAACAGGCTGTGCATTTATGCCCGGGTTTTTTCGCAATTAAAGTGTTGCAGGATACTGAAAGAAGGTTTTGAATGGACTACAGTAAAACAAGTGATTACGATTACCACCTTCCGGTGGAACTAATTGCCCAAAAACCACTTCAACAAAGAGATAAATCCCGCATGATGGTATTAAACCGTGACGATGGAAGCATAGAACATAAAGTCTTCGATCAAATCCCTTCCTACCTGGATGAAGGCGATCTGGTTGTGTTAAACAATACTAAAGTCATTCCTGCCCGCCTGATCGGCAAAATTGACGGTAAAACAAGTTCTGCTGAATTGTTGTTACTCAACAAACTATCCACCGGCCAATGGGTGGCGATGGTCAAACCGGGCAAAAAGCTGAAACCTGGCACGAAAGTAGTTTTCGACCACGGTGTGGAGGCCTATATAGCAGATAATGTAAAAGAAGGGCTGCGGCTGGTCAGTTTTAACTCGCCGAAGCCGATCGAGAAACTTCTACCCCTCCTGGGCAAAGTGCCCCTGCCACCCTATATTAATACCGAGCTGGATAACCCTGAACAGTACCAGACTATTTATGCATCAAGGGATGGTTCTGCAGCAGCCCCGACGGCAGGCTTGCATTTTACTGCCGAAGTACTCGCTGCCCTGCGTGAAAAAGGGGTTAGGATTGCCTATATCACTTTACACATCGGGCCCGGGACTTTTCAGCCGGTAAAAACGGAAGATATCTGTAATCACATTATGCACTTTGAATATTACCGTATTGAAACCATAACCGCCCGCTTGCTTAATATGGCTAAAATAGATGGTAAACGTGTGTTAGCAGTTGGCACTACTGTGACCCGCGTGCTGGAAACCGCTGTAAACGATAAAGGCAAGTTCAAAGGGCGCCATGAAGGTTGGACTAATTTATATATCTATCCCGGTTATCAGTTTCGTTATGTTGACGCCATGCTTACTAATTTCCACCTGCCGAAATCAACACTTTTAATGTTAGTCAGCGCCCTGGCCGGACGTGATAAGATCATGGCTGCTTACCGGGAAGCCATTGAAAATAATTACCGCTTTTTCAGTTTCGGCGACTGTATGCTTATAATCTAAAATTGCTTCGCCGTGCGTTGACAGTAAAGCTTGCTTAAGATAAGCTATAGAATGGATGAAGAGAATGCCCATACAGTTCAAAATAACCTGTAATTGTGCGAAAACTGCTGCCCGCAGCGGCGAGTTACAAACGGAACATGGAACGATTCAAACTCCGGCATTTATGCCGGTAGGAACGCAGGGGACAGTTAAAGCTCTTACAGTTGGAGAACTGTATGAAATGGGCACAGGGTTAATCTTAAGCAACTGTTATCACCTGTTTTTACGGCCCGGGGTAGAAGTGGTAGCCCGCCACGGCGGATTACACCGATTCATGAATTGGAAGGGGTCTATTCTTACCGACAGCGGTGGTTTCCAGGTATTTAGCCTGGGAGGGCTGCGCAAGCTAGATGACAGTGGAGTTGCCTTTACCTCCCATATCGATGGATCAAAGCATTTTCTTACCCCGGAAAGGGTTACGCGGATGCAGAATATGCTTGGATCTGATATCGCCATGGTCCTCGATCAGTGCCCGCCTTATCCGGCTGAACGTGAGGAAGTAAGAGAAGCAGTAAGGCGCTCGGGCCTCTGGGCCGGGCGTTGTAAAAATGCTCACTTACGCAAGAATCAAGCCCTATTTGCGATTGTCCAGGGCGGAGTTTATAGCGATTTGCGCCGTCAGTCGGCGGCTGAACTTGTTGATATGGATTTTGACGGGTATGCAATTGGCGGTTTGAGCGTGGGAGAACCAAAAGATTTAATGTATGAAGCCCTGTACAGCACAGTCCCTGAACTGCCCCGGGATAAAGTTCATTACCTGATGGGCGTAGGTTCGCCGGACGCCCTGCTGGAAGGGGTCAGGTCAGGCATAGATATCTTTGATTGTGTGCTGCCGACGCGTATTGCCCGTAATGGAAGGGTGATGACATCAGAAGGGTATCTGCCGATTCGCAATAGTATTTATGCGGCCGACCTTTCACCGCTTGATGAAGCTTGCTCTTGCCCTGTCTGCAAAAACTACAGCAGGGCTTACATAAGGCACCTCTTCAATGCAGGCGAAATCCTGGGCATAAGGTTAACCACCTACCACAACCTTTATTACCTGGATCGGCTGATGAGAGAGATCAGGGAAGCCTTAAGCGAGAATCGTTTTGAACAGTATTACCGGAAAATGAGCCCGCGGCTCATAAATATGTATGGAGGTGTAGTGTAGTGAATTTGGAATCTCTCGGACCATTTGTACCACTAATTTTACTGTTTGTTGTCTTTTACTTTTTGCTGATTCGCCCTCAACAGAAGCAGCAGAAAGCGCGCAAGGAAATGCTCAGCAACTTGAAGAAGGGCGATCGTGTAGTTACAATTGGAGGCATTTACGGGGTAATTAAAGAGATCGACGAAACCGCGATTTCTTTACGCGTAGCCGACAATTTGAACCTTAAGTTTGCACGGGCCTCAGTTGACAGAGTAATTGAAGATGAAAAAGAATAATTAAGCCTGTCTTATAAACCGGAATCTAGCCCGGTGCGAAACGACATGACCATTAGAAGGCACTCCTTCCAAGCACCCGGCCGGTGTGAGAAGGAGTTTCCTTTTAGAGAGGGTGTAAAGCAGGGTGGATCTGATTACTTTTGGCTTGGAAAGCAAGATCAGGGAAGAAGGGCCCCTGGCTCAACGCATGCGCCCTGAAACCCTTGATCAGTTTATCGGACAAGAGCAGATCTTAGCTGAGGGCAAAGCTCTGCGTGCAATGATTGCTACCGATAAACTGGTATCCCTGGTTTTTTACGGCCCCCCCGGAACAGGGAAAACAAGCCTGGCCCGCGTAATTGCCGATACTACCAGGGCTGATTTTGTTCAGTTAAATGCCGTGGCCGCTGGAGTTAAGGATGTGCGCCAGGTCATTGAGCAAGCACGTGACAGCTGGTCACTGCATAACCAGCGGACAATTCTCTTTATCGACGAGATTCATCGCTTTAATAAGGCCCAGCAGGATGTTCTGCTCTCAGCAGTAGAACAGGGGACCATCATATTTATCGGCGCCACCACGGAAAACCCTTTCTTTTACCTGACCGGCCCTCTGCTTTCCAGAACCCGTTTATTCGTCTTCGAACTGCTGCAAAAAGAATCTGTCACCAGGCTGCTTAAGGCAGCGCTTGAGAATTCTGAACGAGGGCTCGGCAAACTGCAATTAAAAGTTGACCAGGAGGCTTTAGATTACCTTGCTGAAAAAGCCAACGGGGATGCCCGGGCTGCTCTTAACGCCCTTGAGATGTCCGTCCTGGTCGGCATAGAAGACAATGATACGATCAGGGTGACAGTTGAAGCTGCCGCCGAAGCGATGCAAAAAAGACTCCTTGCTTATGACAGGCAGGGAGACAGTCACTACGATATGGCCTCTGCCCTGATCAAGTCAATCAGGGGTTCTAACCCTGATGCCGCCCTCTACTGGATGGCCCGCATGATCAGGGGCGGTGAGGACCCCACCTTTATTGCCAGACGCCTGATGATCAGCGCTTCCGAAGATATCGGGAATGCCGACCCGCAGGCTTTGCCCCTCGCTGTTAGCGCCGCTCAGGCCGTGCAGATGCTCGGAATGCCTGAAGGCAGAATACCGTTGGCCCAGGCTGTAACTTATCTCGCTGCCGCCCCTAAGAGCAATGCTTCCTACCTGGCGATCAATAAAGCCATGCAGCTTGTTGAAGAAGAACAAAACAGGCCTGTGCCGAAACACTTGAAAGACAGTTCTTACCGAGGCGCCAAAAGCCTCGGACACGGTGGCGGTTACCGCTACCCTCATGACTATCCCGGGCACTTTATCGAGCAGGATTACCTGCCTGAGGGCATCAAGGATAAAATCATATATCGCCCGACCAATCAGGGCCGTGAAAAACAGCTCCGCAGTTACTTGGAAAGCATAAGGCAAAGAAACAAAAAATGATCCCGGTTATTGAAAGAGTGAGCAGATGACGGCCGACAAGCCATATTATAGCCCAGCTACAAAAACCCGCACCCGTTTTACGGTGCAGGGGTCACGATTTATTGCCACCCTAGCCCCCGCTGATGATGAAAAAATAGTTTTAGATATCATTAAACAAGTCAGCGCAGAATTCACGGATGCCACCCACCATACATACGCCTACAGGATCGGTTCAGGGCGCGCTATGCTCGAACGTTCTTCCGATGACCGTGAACCTGCCGGTACAGCAGGAGCCCCTATGCTGCAGGTATTGCAGGGCAATAACGTGTCGGATGCGCTCGTCATCGGAACGCGTTATTATGGAGGGACCAAACTCGGAATCGGCGGTTTAACCAGGGCTTACCGTGACTGTGCCCGCCAAGCCCTTGCAGATGCAAACCTCAAGAAAAAAGAAATCCTTATCAAATACAGCCTGCAAATGGCTTACGAAGATTTAGGTTCGGTTACCAGGCTGATCGAAACCCTGCAAGGAATAATAATAGGAACAGATTACAGTGACACCGTCAGCGTGATTGTCCAAATACCCGCCTGCCAGAGCGAAGCATTACAGCAGGGCTTCGATTCTGCATGCCGCGGACGCGGCTCCCTGCAGAAACCATAAAGGAAATATCTTGAAAAACGGGACAGGGGGACAGGTTCCTTGTCCTACAATTAATAGACATATATACCATAATATGGTGGGACAAGGAACCTGTCCCCCTGTCCCGGAATGTCTTTAATTGTCAGCAGGCGTTTGTTGACATAGCTTTGTGTAAACAGATATAATTGCGGTATCTTAAGAGGGAGGTAAAGGGATGCAATCCAGCACTATCCGTCAATATTTTTTAGATTATTTTAGTTCAAAAGAACACTTGATTATGCCCAGTTTTCCTTTAATTCCGCAAAGTGATCCTACACTTTTGCTGGTTGGTGCCGGAATGGCTCCTCTAAAAACATATTTTACAGGGGAGAAGAAGCCGCCGCATCCCCGTGTAGCGACCTGCCAGAAATGTGTACGTACTCCCGATATTGACCGTGTCGGACATACCGGCCGCCATGCAACTTTCTTCGAAATGCTCGGTAATTTCTCGTTTGGAGATTACTTCAAAGAAGAAGCAATTACCTGGGCCTGGGACCTGGTCTTGAATGGTTACAGGCTGCCTGTCGAGCGTTTATGGGTTAGTATATATCTTGATGACGAAGAGGCTTTTAAAATATGGAACGAAAAAATTGGCATACCAGCCGATCGTGTCATCAGGCTGGGCAAGGAAGATAACTTTTGGGAAATCGGCCTCGGGCCCTGCGGGCCCTGCTCAGAGATATATTATGACTTAGGTGAAGAGGCCGGTTGCGGTAGCCCCGATTGTGCCGTAGGCTGTGACTGCGACCGTTATCTTGAAATATGGAACCTGGTCTTTACACAGTTCAGCCGTGAAGCCTCCGGTGAGCTGATTGAGTTAAAACAAAAAAACATCGACACGGGCGCAGGGCTTGAACGTTTGGCCATGGCCCTGCAGGGGGTGCATTCCTTATATGAAATCGATATGGTTAAGCCGCTCTACGATCACTTTTATAACCTGGCTTCCCCAGCCCGGCGGGAGCAGAAAGTGCCTCTGCGTATTCTAACCGAGCACAGCCGAGGAACATCTTTCCTTATTGCAGACGGGGTAATCCCTTCCAATGAAGGCCGGGGTTACGTTCTCCGCCGCCTGCTCCGCCGTGCTGTGCGCTATGGCAGGTTGTTGGGGGTTGAAGGTAACTTCATGACCGAAGCCGCCTCCCTGGTCGTTGATACGATGGCTTCAGCTTATCCTGAATTAGATGAGCGTCATGAGTATATCCGCCAGGTAGTCCAGCTTGAAGAGCAAAAATTCCAGGAAACCCTGGCCCAGGGCATGGAAATATTAGACAGCTATGTCGAGAAAATGCGCGGGCAGGGCGATAAAGTTTTGCCCGGCGAACATGCTTTTAAACTTTATGATACGTATGGATTTCCGCTTGATTTAACCGAGGAGATATTATTTGAGCAGGGTCTTGAAATAGACCGCGAAGCATTCGATAACAATTTAAAAATGCAGCAGGACAGAGCCAGGGCCGCTACCCGCTCGGCGCTTGGAGCCGAGAGTGCAGAAAAATATAAAGCAGCTGAAGGGCTGGAAACTGAATTTACCGGTTACGATACCCTGGAACAGGAAACAAAGCTGCTATTTCTACTTGTTGAAGGCGAAGCCCGCCCTGCAGCGTCCAGGGGCGATAATATTGAAGTTATCCTTGAAAAGACACCCTTCTACGCCGAAGCAGGGGGGCAGGTCGGTGATACTGGAACTATCGAAGCACCTGATGGGTTGGTTACAGTAAAAAACACCTTTTTTTCGCCAACCGGCAAAATTATTCACCATGGGCTGGTAGAGGAAGGTAAAATAGCGGTTGAAGATAGCGTAAACGCCAGAGTAGACGGAGAGCGCCGCCGGGGGATTTGCCGCAGTCACACATCGACTCATCTGCTGCACCGCGCCCTGCGCAATAAACTGGGTGCCCATGTTAACCAGGCCGGGTCCCTGGTTGCTGCAGATCGCGTTCGCTTTGATTTCAATCACTTTTCAGCCCTGGCCAGGGATCAACTGCTGGCTATAGAAGGGGAAGTTAATAAAATGACCCTTGCCAATGTTATTGTAAAAGCAGAAGAGAAAACGCTTGAAGAAGCGAAACAGCTAGGGGCGACCGCAATATTTGATGATAAATATGAGGAAAGTTCAGTGCGGATGGTTTCAACAGGTAATTATACCCGTGAATTGTGCGGTGGGACTCATGTGTCTTCCACAGGTGAAATAGGGCTCTTCAAAATAGCATCTGAAGAAGGGATTGGCTCGGGACTGCGCCGTATTGAGGCCATGGTGGGGATGAATGCCTATCGTCAGACCGTAGAAAGGGAAGACCTCTTACAAAAAATTGCCGTTTCGCTAAATACTTCTGAGCATCGTCTCGATCAGAAATTTAATGAACACCTGTCTGAACATAAAAGTTTACAAAAATCAAACCAGGAGCTCAGACAGCGTCTGGCCGCTGTAGAGGTAAATTCTCTTTTAGCGGCAGTTCAAGATGTCGGGGGAGTAAATGTTCTCAGCGCTACAGTATCCGCTGACAGCACTGAATCGTTACGCATGGCCTTGGATGAAGTCAAAAACAGCATCGCTTCGGTGGTCGTTGTCCTTGGCGCCGTAAGCGACGGTAAAGTTATGCTGGTAAGCTCTGTCAGCCCCGATCTGGTCGCCCGCGGTATCCATGCTAATAAAATCATTAAAGAAGTCGCCCGCCAGGTAGGTGGGGGCGGAGGCGGCAAGCCTGAATTAGCCCAGGCCGGCGGCAAAGATGCCGATGCCCTGCCTGCAGCTATCGCTTCTGTCGGAGAATTGGTCAAAGCACAGCTTGAAACAGTTAGTTAGTTAGTCAGTTAAAGCAGGACAATAATGTAACCGGGAGGAACTAATCGTGCAAGATAAAAAGCAGGGTAACCATGAAGAAACTGTTCTTTTTCGGGTAGACGGTGAAGAGGTTGATAATAAAGCCAGAAAAATCCTGGTTACAGTTTATCAGGCCTTAAAAGAGAAAGGCTACAACCCTCTCAATCAACTTGTCGGCTACCTGCTGTCTGGAGATCCGGCATATATCACCAGCCACCAAAATGCGCGGAGTCTGATCAGGGAGGTTGAACGAGACGAATTATTAGAGGAAATCGTCGGCATCTACCTCAAGCTGACCGAAAATGATAAGCTTTAATGGAGGCCACATAAACTTTGCGCATTCTTGGTTTAGATCCCGGTGAAAAGCGGATTGGCGTTGCTGTCAGCGATCCCCTTGCAATTACGGCCCAGGGGGTAGAAGTCCTCACCTATACCAGCCTGGAAGAAGCTCTTGCCAGAATTGAGGAAATATGCTTTAGTTTCGGTGTGGATAAAATAGTTGTCGGTAACCCGCTTAAAATGAGCGGTAGCAGGGGCAGCGCATCAGATAAAGCTGAAGTGTTTGCGGAAGCGCTGCGAAATAAGCTCGGCCTGCCCGTAGAAATGATTGATGAACGGCTTACATCGGGCTACGCTGAAAAGACCCTTCTAGCAGGCGGAGTAAGGAGAAAAAAGCGACGGGCCGTAAGGGATAAACTGGCAGCGGTTTTAATCCTGGAACAGTACCTGGCCCTGACTGAACGAAATAATTTTGAATAGAGGTGTTTTAAATGCATAATAACGGGGAAGAAGAAACAGGAATTGTAGTCCTGGTTGATGAAGAGGGTGTCGAGCATGATTTTATCCTTGTTGACCGCTTTCCGGTCGACAAGGAAGAATATGCCATTTTAGTGCCTGTTACTTATAGCGAAGAAGGAGATAATGGCGAAGCAGTTGATTATGAAGACGAAGCCTTTATCTTCAGGATAGATTTAACTGATGGCGAAGAAATGTTAGTTGAAGTTGAAGATGAAACAGAGTGGAACCAGGTTGCTTCTGTATGGGAAGAACGCGTTCAGAATTTTGAATATGAAGATGATGACGACCTGTTATAGGAAGGGGTTATTAAGTGTTTAAGCGACTCGTTATTCTGCTGGCAGCACTGTTTGTAGTTGCCCTGGCTGTAGCAGCAGGGCTTAATTATTTCTATGAAAACCTGCTAGGGCCTGTCAATCCCTCTGCCGTTGAAGAATACAGGGTCGTTGAGATCCCTTCGGGAGCAAGTACAGAAGTTATAGCTGCTATTCTCGAAAATGAAAACCTGATTCAAAACCAACTTGCTTTTCGCTATTACGCGCGCAGTAAAGAACTGGGTCAGAGCTTCCTTGCCGGAAAATATCAGCTCAGCCCGGCCATGAACGTAAGGCAGATAGCAGACAAAATTCAGTCTGGTGATGTATACACTGAAACCGCCTGGTTTACTATACCTGAGGGTTATACTATCGAACAAATAGCAGCAAAACTGGAAGAAAAAGGCCTGGCTGGCGGGGAAGTAATACTCGAGCTGGCCGCCGATCCTCCTGATTCTATTATCGCTGATTATTCATACCTGCAGGATATCGATGATCCTGATCTAGATTACCTGCTCGAGGGTTACCTTTACCCCGATACCTATGAAATTTATGTTGACACAGAGGAAGAAGAAATCGTCAAACTAATGCTAAAAAAAATGGATCAGGTTCTAAATGATGAACGTAAGCGCCGTGCTGGAGAACTGGATCTGTCTTTGCATGAGATTCTTACCATTGCTTCACTGGTTGAAAGAGAGGCTGCCGTTGACCATGAACGTGACGTTATAGCCGGTGTTATTTACAACCGTCTGGCTATCGGCCAGCTGCTGCAAATAGATGCAACTATTCAATACATTCTTGGCGAAACAAAAGAGTTTCTTACCTATGCAGACCTGGAAGTCCAATCTCCATATAACACCTACCAGAATGCCGGATTGCCGCCCGGTCCAATTGCCGCCCCAGGCAAACCATCTATAGATGCAGCCCTTTATCCCCAAGATTCGGATTACTATTATTATAACTACAAATATGATGGCACCGGTGAACACTATTTTTCTCATACCTTTGATGAGCACCTGCGGAATGTGCAGCGGGCCGAAGAGAATCTTCAGTAATGATTTAGTTTGAATTAACAAATAAACCCTGGTTCCTAAATAGCATTATTAACTTCATTTGCCCCTTCTTTAGAAATCAACTTCAAAATTAATAATAAACACCTTATTTGTAACAAATTAGTAACAGAGTTTTGTTAAACTAAAAACAAGTAAGAAGATATACTATATTAACATTATAGGAAAGGGGCAAAAAAGGGGCAAAATATTCATAGCCTATCATTAGAAACTGGTAACAACAATGTATTGTTGAACATTAACAGGGAATTGTAAACGTTAAAAACAAACCGATCGAAAGGTCAGGCAGCAAAGCTAAAGGGCCTTAATTTAAAGTCAGCCTTGCCGCCGAATAAATGGAGGTAGAAAAGAATGAAAGCTAAGCTAGCCTTAAGTATATTAATTATAATATTTGTGTTTGCCGCTTCGCTGGGCGCAACCATGGCCTGGTTTACTGATCAAGCAGTAACTCCGGAAAATGTTTTCACCGCCGGAACAGTAGAAATAAGCGCAGATGAAACATTAGTGATCAATTCAGAAAAAATGAGCAATGTAAACCCCGGTGACTGTTTTGTGAAGTGCTTTGAAATCGAAAATGAAGGATCTAAAGCAATTGAATTGCGATTAAAGAACTTCATCGGACAGTGGAATTTTGATAATGCAAATGACCCTGTATATCTTGTTCCCGTTCCGGGTAGTGATTGGGTCATGAAATACAATGATGACGAGAACGGCTTCGATTTTTACTACACTGGTGGCCCGGTACCGGCAGGAGAAACGGTTCAGCTTTGTATCCTGGTAATATTTGACGGTGAAATAATGGGCAATGAATTCCAGGAGAACATCTTTACTCTAAATGGCAATTTTGAAGCAGTGCAGGCCTCCAATGAAGCGCCATCAGAGGTTTGGGGCGTTAATTGGGATACAGACTGGTTTGCCATGAATGAAGAAGCTGCTTTACTGGCAGGAACAGATGCAACTTATGCAGCCTATTTCTATGAAGGTGGAACCTTCAAGTTTGAACCCTGTGCCGAAGAAACCAATGGGAACGGTAACGGTAATGGCAATGACAACGGTAATGGTGATGATAACGGTGATGATAACGGCAGCGAAGAAACAGCCTGGGGTGGAGATGCAGAAGGTGATGGCGCCGCATGGTGGTATTACTATAATACTGGAGGAAACGAAACCCAAGCAGTCTGGGCTGGACAGACCATTAACATAGGGTCAGTTACAGTATCAGATCCTGTAAACGGCGAAGTAACTATTACCATTAATCTTAATTCCGGTTGGGCATTACAAGCTGGTAATGAAACAGTAAAAATACAGGGGTACGCTGAAAATGATGTGCCCGTTTCAAGACCTTCTCCCGGAGATTTTGACTACAAAGGCAACCAGCTGGTAGTAACCGTAGCTGAATATGAGATTTATGCAATCCACCTTGATGTCGAGGGAAGTAACTAAATATGAAAGCGGGCCTATCAGCTTTCAAATAAGAAACATTTTTGAAGGGGGCACGGTAAGAGCCGTGCCCCATATTAATTTATTTGTTAAAGTTACCGGTAAAGATAACAAATACAGTGCCATTTGTCCGCATAGCTTAAATAATAGTATATTTCACAGTACTTGAATTGTTAATCCGGTTGTTATAAAATTAACACATCATTTAAGCAATAATTGCCAGAATTAGAGAAAAGCAGGGTTGATTATGGTTAAAAAAGATCTTCATACTTGTGAGCGAAAAATCTGCATCTATACTCTCGGCAAGTTCTATATATACCATGATAATAAAGTGCTTAATGAAAGGTCAAGCCGCTCCAAGCGCATGTGGAAGATATTTATGTTTTTGCTTTCAAACCGCGGAAAAGCTTTCTTTCCCGAAACAATCCTGGAAAAAATATGGCCTGAAAACGAATATTCTGATCCGAGCATGGTTTTGCGGGCTCAAATGTTCAGGTTAAGGCATGCCCTGGATGAAGGTCCTGCTAAAAATTCATTGGCTGATAATATAATTCTAGCCCAGGGTTCTTATATCTGGGAAGAAAAAACTGAATACTGGCTGGATGTTGACGATCTTGATTCACTTTCCAGTGAAGCCAGGTTACTCTTTGACAAGAATCCTGAAAAGGCAATTAACCTTTACCGTGAAGCAGTCGCTCTTTACAAGGGGCCCTATCTGTCCGAGCTTTCATTTAGCGAATGGCTCGAGCCGATACGTTCTTACTACCACGATATTTACCTGGAAAGCGTTCTCGGTCTGACCGCACTGTTAAAGAAAAGAAATGCCCACACTGAAATCATAAAAATATGTGAACAGGCCACAACTGTTGACTACTTTGAAGAGAAAATCCATATAAAGCTAATTGAAGCCCTGCTCGCCGAGGGGCAGATTGCAAGGGCCCGTGCCCATTACAACGAAGCAACATCTGCATTTTACCGGGAACTGGGTATCAAGCCTTCCGAACAAATGAAAAGACTCTACCGTCTTGTCGCAGCTGAACCTGGCAGTTTCGAGCTTGATCTGACAACCATCCAGGAAGGCTTAAAAGGAAAGGAACAGGTTGAAGGGGCATATTTATGCGACGACGAACTATTTCGCTATTTCTATAAACTGGAGAGTGCAAGGGTGGAAAGAAGCGGCCAATCTGCCCTGTTAGGTCTCTTTACTATTACTGCTCCCGGTTACAAGCTGCCTGACGAAAAAGTATTGAATGAAGTAATGCAGCACCTGCAGGATGTTGTCTTAGATTCACTGCGCAAAGGGGACATTGTGACCCGCTGGAATAAGGCCCAACTTCTCCTGCTCCTGCCCGGCCTGAAGAGGGAAGAGGCTGAAATAGTTATTGAACGTATAGAAACAAAATTTCACAAACAGCATTCCTTAAAAGGCCTGGTCATGAATAAGAAAATAGAATCACTGCTGCCGTTGGAAAGCTCCGCACACTTCTTCTAAAAAACTGCCATATCAGTTAAAAGTTAAACAGCGATGTCCATTGTCCATTTTGTAAATAAATGGTCTTTTTTTGCGTCTTCTAAAACACGCTATTTTCTCCTTCGTGTAACAGAAATATAACAGTAAATATATATAATATATATAGGAGCTAAAGATGAGCTATGAAGATTAACGGTAAGCATAAAAAGTAAAGCTCTAAACAAATATGAAAATCATAAGGGAATGTAAGATAATGGCCAATACAAAAAAAGCGCTCTGCAGCAATA
>SLHT01000099.1 GCA_007136055.1 Syntrophomonadaceae bacterium | reverse complement strand
GACCTTGATGATGTTAATATTCCCCACAGTGAATGGTTTGAGCAGGGTAAAAGAGCAGTCCATTTTGCCGTTGAAGAAGATACTATCGCTGAGCTTGACGGTGAGCAAGTTGACACAGATTTAATCACCCGAGGCCAAAAAGTAGATGTTTACCACGAAGGATTTCTGGCTGAATCTTACCCTGAACAGGGCAAGGCAGTAAAAGTAGTAATCACTGATACTGAAGGGGCAGAAGAAGCATATACTGACTCGGGAAGGTTTATCGGAATAATGGTTAACGAATCTGTTGAACTTCTTGAAATAGAAATTAGCGGTGTACCGGAGGAAATGGAGTCACGTTTCTTTCGTCTAACCGATCAAATCTGGACTATTGTTGATCACCTTGATCTGAAACCTGAAGACGAAATTATCTTTCGCTACCTGGAAGATGACGAATCAGCTGGCTTAGTTTTTGATCTGTGGAGGATAGAAAACTGAAAAGTTATTGACAATACAGGCCAATCTTCTTCTTTGTGCAGGTAAAGAGCCCGGTATCTTTATAAAAGCCGGGCTTTTCTTACAATATACTTCATATTTTCAATAAAAGATCATCCAATCACTATCTTCAAATATTCGTACTGTAATCATGCTAACACCGCCCATTTCTGGCATAACACACTCTTAACTTTATAAGTCATTTGCCCGCTGCCTTCACCTGTAAAAACCAAATTAAATGAGAATTGCTGTAAAAGCAATACCAGTAATATCAAGCTGGCCAAATGGGCTGCCTGGTCTGCCACAAACTCTCTAGCACTATATTCTTCACCTGTTATTAACTATTTTACATAATCGATTAAAAAATGCATAAAAAAGACAAGCAGCGGAATCTGCCAAACTATCCAGTTTTGCAAAATTAGGTAGACTGTTAAGGCATGTATTGCCCCGTAAACAAGTAGGTATCCCGGACGTTTTTTCATTTGAACTAAACGATCAGGTTGCAAAAGAAAATCAGCAATAAAGTGGGAGGAAATTAATATGGCAAGATATTTGTCCATTTAATACCAGTTAGCAAATTAGCCAAATAAGGCTAATTATGATGACATACGTTTTTTAAGGCTAATTTCTATAAAATCATGGTAATCCTTTAATACTTCCCCAACCAGAAGCATTCAAGCCTTTTTTAACTGTTGGTGAAGCAAGAATAAGCTCACTTGCAATCTGATTTTGTTTCTTTTTCTTTCCAAGAAGGGCATGCACGACTAATTTCGCCTGTTTTTCAGTCCAGAAACTGGGTATTTCATCTAGCAATAACATTGTAGGCGGTAAAACTGTGAGGCCTCCATGCAAATCCTGACCGAGATTTTCTGATATCTTCATGGCAAGATGTTTCGATTTAGCCATTTCAGCCAAAGCCCGTCCTGATAGAGTAAAAGCTTCACCGGTCGACTCAGATATGTTATCAGGATTCAGGGTTTCCTCATCTACCTGACCCCAGGCCACTGCAATACGGATATCAGCATTTAAACCTTCGGTGGCTTTAACCAGCGCCCTGAGATAGAGCGCAAATCTAAAAGACAAGTTCAATTGACTCATTAGCACTTGCCAGCTGTCACCACTAAAAATAGCAATCCTGCCAACTATAGAATTAGCATAAATTGAACCAAATCTATCCTGACCTTCCTGCAGCCTCTGTAAAATCATCCTTAGGTTAACAGGATCCAGCTCTGCTGACTTAACAAGATCACCGGTCAGTACGGCATAATTAGTCTGGGTATTATCAGCAATCAATTGAGCATCTGCTTAAAAAACCTTGATCAGGGAATCAGGCAAGAAAACACAGCGGGACGATTTGGGGTGACCCCCTGTGTTCCCCCTGTGTTCAAAACACTTTGACCAAGCCATTCAGACGGCCATCAACATTGAATACCATCTAAGCTGCAACCGCAATCGTCTCCACAGCATCTGCTTTTAATATTATACATGTCCATCAATACTGCATATGCACAGCCTACCCCGGCTCGGACGCTTATTGCCCCCGGAGCACAATTGCGAGCGCAGGCTCCACATTCCAGGCAGGCATCACGGTCAGCAATTGAACTTACTTTTCCTTCAAGAGTAAACACCTGCTGCGGGCATACTTCTGTGCAGATGCCGCAGCCGTTGCACTTACCCTGGTCCAGCTTCAGGGTCACCACATTTTTCAGGTATCTGAACTTCATAATTAATATCCTCCGCCTAAAATACTGATTTCGTCTTTAAGTATCAAACAAAATACGAAAGGGTCAGGGCAATTAACCCCAGGCCTGCTGCTGTCATAATCAGGGGAAGGGCAATTTTCATCTCTTTAACCACTCCTGACAGTGATGTGTAAGTGGTTGAACCGGTAAAGTTCATACTTAGAAAAGCCGTAATTGCCGGGATGATCAAAAAATATGAAGCTGTTTCCAGCAAGCCTGCTTCTAAACCGGGCAGTCCTCTATAAATACCAGCCCAGACCAACCCCAGGACCAGGCCTTTCCAGGAAAGCGCGCGCCCCGGTATAAAAGGTAGCAGGGCTGGAACAAAAACTGCTCCGACCAACAGGGCGATCAGAAAAGGAACCAGATCAGAAAAGGACTGTCTGATCAGAAAAGCAGGCTGGATGATATCTCCGGCAAGTATCACAGAAGCCAGGTTAAGCAGAAACAGAAATAAAGTAAAATAGGCCAGCGGTTTGACCAGCGCGGTTAACTCAACCGGGGTTAGAACCACCCGGTCCAAAAGGCCAAAATGTGTTCTGCGCATCACCGGGTCTGCCCTGTTGCCGACTTTCAGAAATGCAGAAATGTCTGCCGCCCTGACAGGGCCAAAAATAACCTTGAAGCCACAACTGCGCCTTACCTCAAAAGACGTGACCCCGGGAGCTGACAGCTGAGGCATAATCAAGGTCTTATTTGATAACAGTTCCGGCAGTCGGGTTGCACTGACCATTCTGATTACTTCCTCTGTGCCAAATGTACCTTTGCCCGCTGCGCACCAAACATTGATTCCCTTTGTATCGATGACAAGGATCCAGAGGTCAAGCCCTGACAGCTCCCTCCTCAGACTATCGAAGCTAAGCTTATAATTTGCCGACACCAGCACAGGAGATCTCTGACCGGGGTTTCCGGCGGCATAGAGGCCCGGAGGAACAGTATAGCCCATTCTGCCCACACCCCAGCGCGCTTTGAACGAACCAAGCAGGTCCCTGTAATCCAGGATGGTGGCAATCCGGTATACCGGGCCGACTGCAGTTTCGATTTGACCGGTTACCCAACTCTCTTCAGCTGCGTTCCTGTAATCAAAAGCGCCTTCTTTCCCGGCGCAGCACGAATCTGATTGGTGGTTATCAACCATGGGTAGTTTGAACTGCCCTTCACTCATGATGTCAGCTCCTCCCGGCAGCATTCACTGCTCTTTGATACCGCCATTGCTTCAACCAGCAGGCTTAAGCTTTCCATTACCAACTGATGCTTTTCGGAAGAAATGGCAGCAAATATATTCTGGTAATATTGATCAAAGGTGCAGTTGATGCTATCAAAAAGGTTCTTTCCCTGCTCTGTCAGGGTGAGTTTTATATAGCGGCGGTCTTCAGGGTTGGGAAGCCTCTCAACCAGGCCTGCATCGACCATTCCATCGATCGTCCGGCTAAGAGTGCTCTTATCAAGCCTCAAAATGGAAGCCAGGTCAACAATTGAAATCTTATTTACCTTCCCGATCTCCATCATTGCATGACACTGGGCCACGGTTATCCCGCAGCATACAGCATCGCTTTTCGACTGCCAGCTTAAATTTCTCTGCAGCCGCCGCATTATTTCCCTGAAATACCGAATATCTTCGAGTTCCATTTTTTTAGGCCTCCTACATAAAACTTAAAATGGATAGAACTTAGCATAGATTCTTATGCCAACAGTTGCATTATACAACTATAATGTCGCACAGTCAAGCATTGCTAAATAACTACAAAAGCAATATTTAAGACCTGACCCCACTATTGCTCCACAGTCGCAGGCAAGGTTATAATAATGCTAAAGCACTGCGAGAGGGAAACTGCAATGAATTTTGTAATCGATGAAAAAATATTCACTATCATGCTTTCCGTCTGTTTTGGTGTAGTGGTCGCCCGCGGTCTGGATAATAGTAGCCTGCACAGAGAAATCATGACTATAATGAAGCAATTAGTACGGCGCAGGCTAAATTTGTCGGGATAAAACCGAAGGAACACCCCGACATGCAGCCATACCGTGAAGCGTTTAGAAAGATGGAAATTAACCCAAATAAATTCCCCTGCTCAGTGGAAGCGCTAACCGCAAGGGCTGTCAAAACGGAAGCCTGCCTGATATAAATCCAGTCGTTAACCTGGTTAATGCTTACTCGCTAAAGTATACCCTGCCGATGGGCGCGCACGATCTTGATGAAACTGAAAGCGACATCGAGGTGCGTTTCAGTAAACCAGGTGATCTGTTTTAACACAGGGGTAACACATGGAAGAGATAACTGTCCAGCCCACATACCTTGACGTGACAATCAAGGCCGGAGGCTCTTTCTACTTTGATACAGATCCAAGCGACACCCTTTTCATCTACATCATCTACGGCTCAGTTCACCTGCCGGCAGAAAATAAAAGAATCCTGCCCTCCAGGCAGGCTGTCCTATTTGACCAGGGGGACAAACTGCCTATTAAAGCCGGCGATGATTTAGAGACGCGCCTGCTGCTTTTTTCCGGCAAACCTCAAAAAGAACCAATCGCGTGGGGCGGACCGATAGTGATGAACACAAAGGAAGAGCTAAGGCAGACCTTCAAAGATATTGATGAAGGCACCTTCATCAAGATACATCACAGCGACGGCACAATAAGCAGCGAAAAAGTAAATAGCAGATTTTATAATCACTAATTGAAAAACCCCTACCAGGCCGGTTCGGCTATTCCGGTAGCTGTCCGGCGGTAGGGCAACCAGGCCAGGGCAAACAGCTTTAACATAACATTCTTTTCAATACTTTAACCGTGAACTGCTCCAGTTCTTCTGTTAGGGGATCCATGGCAGCAGCCAAGAGATCTGTTTCACGCTTAAATCCTTCTTCCAGTTCCTGAAGCTGATAGCGATGTGTTTCAAGAGTTTCTTCGGCCCGCTTTACATCTTCCTGGCTGCGCAGCACTCTCCCTGCACCTCGGGCAGATGTAATTTCCCAGGAGCGGATGATTTATGTGCCGGCATTTGAAGCGGCAGACGGACTGGCCAGAGTAATTTACCAGGCCAAAGACGGCGGTTTCTCTAAAACCTTTCTGGCCCTTGACTGGCTGGCTCAACTGGTACCTCATATTCCGGGCAGGGGTGAGCAGATGGTCCGTTATTATGGCTATTGGCTATTACTCCAACAAATACCCGGGGATGCGTAAAAAAGCCGACCTTGATGAACAGACGTCTTTCTTAATTGATACCGACATAGACAGCAGGAAGTCTAAGCAAAAGCTGGAGCCGCCTAATTCAGAAGGTCTACAGCCGTGACCCGCTGATCTGTGCCAAATGCAGTGGGAAGATAAAGTTGATTGCGTTAATTGATTATGTTGACGTGATAAAGAAGATCTTACAGCACCTTGACTTATGGAAAACGAGAAACCACGACCCGCCACCCGGCAAGATCATGCTTAAATTTATTCCGGAAAACGAGTTGCATTCAGAACAGCTTACCATGGCCTGCGACCTGCAGTATCCGGATCTAGACAGCAACCGCTATGAAGATATTCACACAACTACCTGCTGAAGAGCTCTGCTCGAAGCTTTCTGCCGCCCTGTAAACCGGTTTTAGGTCATCCTTAGATTTCGTTATGCCAAAAACAGGGACCCGTAGTTTACCTCTTTGTTCCACTTTTATGCTCTCAGCGTAAAACCCCAAAATGATCCTTAAATGTTCACTGCCTCACCTCTAACTGAGGCGAATCGGGCCGGAAGTCTGCTTTTTTGGGGTCGGGTTAGCTTGACCTGGATCAAGATAGCATAGTATTACAATCCCAGCAGAAAAGCAAATTCTTATCTACCAAAGCAAATTCTTATCTACTCTACTACTATTTACCTTATCAAAACCTTATAAAGCATTGTAATATTAAGTCTAAAACATAAGTTTGAGTAATTTTGAGGAAGCTAAATTGTCGCTTGAGATGGATACTGTTTTAATCTGAATGAAAATTTAGAAAGGCGAAGGGCATTAGAATGCTATAGTATAT
>SLHT01000294.1 GCA_007136055.1 Syntrophomonadaceae bacterium | reverse complement strand
CTTTTGTTGCCAACTACATTGCCCGTAAGCGCTTAACTCTTTCTGCAGCCGGCGGGTGAGTGGAAAATAGAGCATTGGCCCGGTTGCTCTGCCTGGCGCCCAGCGAAGGGTTAACAATATAGAGGCCGTTTAGAGCGCTGTTTTCAATGGAGCTGTTCTTAACCTGCTGGTTCGTGATTTTCTCCAGGGCGCTGGCCAGACCTTCAGGGTAGCCGGTGAAGTCTGCAGCCGTAGCATCAGCCAGGTATTCGCGCTGCCTGGAAATGGCGAACCTGAGCAGTTGGGCAAAAATTGGAGCCAAAATTGCAAGGACTATCAAAACTGCAAAAGCAATTAACTGACCCTGACCGCTTTTTCGGCTCCCGCGTCCCATGCCACCAAAAAAGATCATTCTCCGGGCAATTACGCTTACAAAAATGATTGTTCCTGCCAGCACGATTGCAACTGTAGCCAGTAAAACATCGTAGTTATTGATATGGGCCATTTCGTGGGCGATAACCCCTTCTAACTCCTGGCGGTCCAATCGCTTCATCAATCCCCTGGTGACGGCAATGATTGCATTATCCGGGTTACGGCCGGCCGCAAAAGCATTGGGCACATCGGTTTCTATAATATAGATTTTAGGTACCGGTTTTCCTGCCGCGATACTCAAAGCCTCTACCGTATTGTACAGAAAGGGTTCTTGTTGCTTGGAAACTTCTTTTGCTCCTGCCATTGAGGTAACAACGCTTTGCCCCTTAAAGAAGCTGATCAAAAAAAGAACAGTAAATACTATAACCGCAATCACTATTCCAATGATGGGGTCACCTAAATAAATGCCTGCAAAGTAACCGATTCCGACGAATAAAACAGCATAAAGAAAAAAAAGGAAGAAGGTCCGTCTTTTGTTGGCTGCAATACGCCCGTAAATTGGGTCCATTACTTTTTAGCACCGCCTTGCATTTCTACTTCGGGAACACTGCGAACCTGGTCTGATTCAGCAGCAAAATATTCCCGGGTTTCAAAACTAAACAAGCGGGCTATTAAATTGCTTGGAAATCTTTGAATAACCATATTAAAAATCATTACTGTTTTATTATAGCGCCGCCTGGCATAGGCAATCTTATTTTCAATACCAACCAATTCTTCCTGCAACATCATAAAGTTCTCGTTGGCTTTCAGTTCGGGGTAGCTTTCCGAAACTGCAAAAAGGGTTTTAAGGCCTCTTGATGCCATTTCATCGGCTCCGGCGTTTTCCTTTAACGTTGATGCCTTCAAGTATTCGTTTCTGGCCCTTGTTATAGTTTCTAATAATTTCTGTTCATGCTTCATGTAAGCCTTGACTGTGTTAACCAGGTTAGGCACCAGGTCAAAGCGTTTTTGAAGCAGGGTGTCGATGTTTGAGAGGGTGGTATCAGCCATGTTGCGCAAACCAATCAGACGGTTATAAGTATATACTGTAAAAGCAGCTGCCAGAATCAGTAATGCAGGTATAATATAAGCAGTGTCCATATCGAAGCCTCCTCAAAAAAAACCTTTATATTACTTCTTTCTTTAAACTCTTTTTCCTCTAGCTTTGCCCGCAGCTGAGAATAAATTAATTATTCACCCATCTTATTTTCATGAACTGATTGTGCATTTTGGCCCGGCCATATTAAGCGAGATCTTTCCCCCTATTATGTTCCCCCTAAACAGAATCAGTCGGGGTGGGGGGGATTGATGAAGGAGATGAAATTATTGTTGAAAGAAAGCCTGGCCGACGGACGATAAAAGAAAAGGATTCTGGGCAAAAGTGGTGAATAATTTGAATAAAGACTAACAGCACATAGCACATCAAAAAGGGAGTTAGATAAAAAATGCGCGCGGATGGCAGAAGCAATAATGAGATGAGGTTGATAAAAATAACCCGTTCTTACCTTAAATACCCGGAAGGTTCGGCCCTGATTGAACTTGGCGATACCAGGGTTATTTGTACCGCTACCATAGAAGAAAAGGTGCCTCCATTCCTCAAGGGTTTGGGGCGGGGGTGGATAACAGCTGAATATGCCATGATGCCCCGTTCGACCAAAGAGCGTATCATCAGGGAGAGAGGTAGAATTAACGCCCGCAGTTCAGAAATCCAGCGCTTAATTGGCCGTTCGCTCCGTGCGGCAGTCGATCTCTGTTCACTCGGGGAAAGAACAATCTGGCTTGACTGCGATGTAATCCAGGCTGACGGGGGAACACGTACGGCGGCGATCAGCGGGGCTTACGTTGCCCTGGCAGAAGCTTTTTTTCATTTAAAACAAAATGAACAGTTAGAGAGGTTTCCCCTCTACGATTACCTTTCTGCTGTCAGTGTAGGTTTGTTTAACAATGTGCCGGTTCTCGATTTAACCTTTAAAGAAGACTCCAGGGCCGGTGTGGATATGAATGTTGTGATGACCGCGTCAGGGAAAATGGTCGAAGTGCAGGGGTCGGCAGAAGATAAACCATTTAGCCGTGAGCAGATGGATCACCTGTTAGATCTTAGCGCCGCGGGGATTTTGGAGATCACTGCCAGTCAAAAAGAGGCCCTTGGCCCGGATATAAATGCCCTGGTCAAAACTTCTGTTGATTACTACCGCGGCCTGGAATAGGGGAAATCTTTATTGAGATGAAAAAAATTATCCTGGCCACAGGCAACCGGCACAAGGTGTCAGAAATAAAAGCGCTCCTTAAGGGCCTTCCGCTGAAAATATTAACACTTGAGGATTATCCGGGTGCGGTTATGCCCGAAGAAGACAGGCCGACTTTTAGCGGTAACGCTGTAAAAAAAGCGGAGGCAGTTGCCCGGGCCACAGGTGAAATGGCCCTGGCAGACGATTCCGGCCTGGAAGTCGATTTTTTAGATGGAAGGCCGGGTGTCCTTTCGGCTCGCTATGCAGGGGAAGACCAGGATCACGAAGCCAATAATTGCCTTTTGCTTAAAGAATTACTAAACGTTCCCCAAAAAGAACGCACGGCTTCGTTTAGATGTGCTATAGCAGTGGCCGTGCCCGGGGATCAGACCTACCTTGTCGAGGAAAGCTGCACGGGTAGTATTCTTCAAAGCCGGCGGGGCGAAGGTGGTTTTGGTTACGACCCCCTTTTCTATTACGAACCTGCAGGGGCTACTTTTGCCGAGATGCCTGCCGAAGAAAAAAACATGGTCAGCCATCGCGGCAAAGCCCTTCGCCGCACAAGGGAACTGCTTGAAAGGCTGCTTACATAAATACTGTTATATTATCTTTATAGCTGTAATCCGGAAAGGAATCGCTACAGTATTTAAAGGGCGAGCTTTTAACTGCGGGGCTTTCCGGAGATTACAGCCGAAGGCATATTTTTCATGCGGTTGTAATAACGCTGAATTTCGTGAAACAGGTGAAACAGGGAAGCACGGCTGATAAATTCTTCCCGAGACTTAGGCAGGTCCATTTCAGCAAAGCTCTGCTCCAGCCTTTCCATCAGCTGGTCAACTTTCCTGACGTGGATATTCTTACCGTAACATTTATGCTGCTGCATCTTTTGCACAATCCGGAACAGCTTCACCAGCGGTGCAGCCTGCGGCACTCTGACCGGCATCCGCCGGGCAAGGCGGTGCATTTCATCCAAACGTTTTAGCTGAGACCTGTAAATATGAAAAGTCTTACGGTAACGGTCTGAATCTGTCTCCCTGTTAATAATAAAGCGCTGTTCTTCGCGCAGCAGTTTGGCTTCCTCCAGGCCATAATCAATTATTTCGTCGAGCCTGTCAATCTCTTCTTTGAAAGATGAATCGTCACAGCCCGGCTCGAGCATCTCCTGCATGATGAAATCGATTGCCCGGCGCAGGCCTTCCTCGGTCAGGGCCAGTTTTTCCAACACATCCTTTCTGTGGTTGGGGGTGAAAAGGTAATTAATGGCAAGCGCACTAGCTGCCCCCAGCATTGCCGTAAATATTTGCTCCAAAGAGAAGGTCCAGGGCAGGTCACTTCCGCTGAAAATGACAGTAATAGCTGTGACTGCAGTTAAGACAATATGATCCTGCCAGCGCAGCTGCAGGCAGATATAAATTGCTGCTAAGGTTACCAGGCCGTACCCCAGCGGAGAAACTCCAAATAAGAAACTGAAGGTTGTGCCCAGCACCCCTCCGATCAGGACACTTCCGAGTTTGGCCAGGCTCTGCTGCAGGGAGTGATAAAAAGTCCTCTGCACAGCCAGTAAAGCGACAATTGCGGCCAGGGTTACCCTTTCCAGGCCAAGCTGCTGGGCGATAACAATGGAAAGGGTCACTGCCAGAGCAGTTTTAAGGACCCTTCCTCCGACAAGAAAACGGCTCATGATAATTTACCTCTCGTTTCTATTGTAATCGAACTGGAGTCGGTTTATTTATATTGCAGGTTGCTCTCTATATTATACAGTAATGGCATGGACGATAAAGTTTACTATAAAGTTTAAGCCCGTAGTTTCTTTTTTATTTTCTTGCTAATTAACTAACGCTGTGCTACAATATTTTTGCTGCTAAAATATAGCAGGAGTATGATATTGTCGGGGCGTAGCGCAGTTTGGTAGCGCACTTGGTTTGGGACCAAGGGGTCGTAGGTTCGAATCCTATCGCCCCGACCATTCTTTTATAAGGAAATTTAGATACATTTTAATAAGCTAATACACCAAAAAACAAAAAAGCACACACATTTGACGCTCTTTTATAATCTAAAAGACTGGGAGATTGTTTTTCCCAGTTTTTTTGTTTTTTTGCGGTTAATGAGAATGAAGATTACTGCTCTGGCAAAAGTAAATATATTAGGGAATCAACTTTAAAAACGCTTTGGGTCATAGTTCTATTATTACAACTATAGTTTATGTCCATCTTGTTGGTGTTGATGTTAAGCAGGATTTGCCAGGTGAGAATGGCAGTGAGGCTATTTAAGTTTGATTGGTTGAGCGAAGCGGGATACAGGCAACAGATTAAAACCTTCCGTTTGAAATATGAATTTCTGGCTGCAAAAATAATTAAAACTGCCCGAAATGTAATTATGAAATAATTGTTTAACTATCCGTACAAATTGGCATATGAAAAATGTTTAACCTGAAGCAGTTAAACGTAGATTTGGAAGATGCCTGTGATAAAGTTTCGCAGGACTCGTTTTAGCATGTAAAATATTTAAAACTATTAGGCATGATAAATGCTCAAAGGCATTTAACTATATTCAGGGGAGTCTAAAATAATAATGCAATTAGTGACCTTGCCCCGTTAGAATATACACGGTGAATGGCAAGATATAAAAAATGGCTATTAGCTGATAAACTTATAGGTTGGGAAAAATGTCGAGGAGTGCTTAACTAATGAAAAATAATAGTTCCGGTATACCTCAACGCGTTGCTATCCGTTATTTTATCATTGCCGGTATTTATATTTATGTATCTGATCAAGTTTTATTGCATTTCGTTACAGATGCTGAGGTATTAGGACTTTTTCAAACTTACAAAGGGTGGGGTTACGTTGTAGTAACGTCTGCCCTGCTTTATGTTCTATTAAATAATCAAATAAAAAAATTGTCATTCGAAATGAAAGCTCGTAAAAAAGCAGAAGAAGAAATTCTTGCCAGTAGAGATGAACTATCTCGAGCTTATGATGAGACAATTGAAGGTTGGGGTAATGCTTTGCATTTAAAAGACGATGAAGTTGAAAAGCACAGCCATCGGGTTATAGCATTGACTTTACAAATAGCTAAAAAATTGAACTTAGATGAAGAAGCGTTGGCTCATATTAAACGTGGAGCATTGTTACATGACATAGGGAAAATAGGGATTCCCGATTCTATTCTCCTCAAACCAGGCAAGTTAAATCAGGAAGAATGGAAGGCCATGAAAAAACACCCGGTTTATGCTTATAAACTGCTCGATCCTATTGATTATCTAAAACCGGCTTTAGATATACCATACTGCCACCATGAAAGATGGGATGGAAATGGTTATCCCCGTGGATTAAAGGGTAACGAAACACCTCTCCCAGCGCGTATCTTTGCTGTCGTCGATGTCTATGATGCTCTCACCAGTGACCGCCCTTACCGGAAAGCATGGAGCAAAGAAAGTGCATTAGATCATATTAAAAAAGAAAGAGGCAAACAGTTTGATCCGCAAATAGTTGATATATTTATTGAGGAACTAAAGTTAGACACTAATTTTTAAAGACAAACAAACTGTATTATATTTGAAACTCACGCAACTATAATCCATATAGGGTAATTATTGCAGCCACTTATCCTTTCACTCTCAT
>SLHT01000268.1 GCA_007136055.1 Syntrophomonadaceae bacterium | reverse complement strand
TCCGTTCCAGCTGCTGAAAAATACCTTGGACATTTATCCCTCTCTCTCCCCACTAGTAATTACTAAGCCCGTGCGCCTATTGTCCGGTTATTGTTCTTTTTAAAAACAACCTTTTAAGCGCTCTTTTACTTAGTAAATTCTTCGTCACGTTTTTATAAATTCCTTTTTAATCTTTTACATTCAGTGTCTCATATTTATATACACGCACCGCCTGAACGGCCAGGCCGACAGCATTATCGGAAGCATATTCGGGGCGGGCAAAATGTAACGGACCAACGGACAACTTTTCTTTTAAACGCTCCCTGATATAACTGTTGGCCGTTACCCCGCCTACGGCCAAAACATCCCTGTAGCCCGTGTAATCTGCAGGCAGGTTTTCAACCGCCGCAGCTAAAGAATCGGCAACGCATCTTTCTATTGCCCTGGCTAGCTCCGCCTTGCCGCAGCCCTGTCGCAAGAGTCTTTCCGCCTGGCTGGTCGGCCCTGAAAAGCTGATTTCAAGCCCTTTTACAGCCAGGGGAAGCCTTACCTCTTCACTGCCGGCTCGCTTGGCAAGTTCTTCCAGCTCGGGGCCGGCAGGGAACCCCAAACCCATCGCTAAACCAAGCCGGTCTATAAATTGTCCGGCATTCAGATCGTCGCTGCCGCCCAGCAAGTCAAGCCTGAAAACCCCGGGCTTTTCCTCCCGCGCGGAGATTATTTCCGTCGTTCCTCCGGAAAGGTGCAGAATCAGGTACTCTCCCGCAGGCAGACCCGCTGACCAAAGACCCGCCTGGACATGGCCTTCCTGATGTGAGGACGGCAAATAGAAAAGGCCCATGGTCTGAGCAATAAACAGACCAAAGGCCTCGCTTACTTTAAAAACCGGCATGTATGAACCTTCAACCGGCCGCGGTTTTACCGCAGCGGCAACAGCAACCAGAACTGTGTCCCTGAGACCGTCTTTACGATCCTTTAATAAAGCAGGTAAGTTAGAGATGTGGGCAAAAACTGCATCTGACTGGCGCAAACCAAGGCTGCCATCTTTAACTGCCAGTGGCAACCTGCAGTCATAGATTAGCTTCTCATCCTGATCTACCAAAGCCAGCGAAGTTGTGTACGCAGATGTATCGAGCCCCAGGGCCAGGTACTGCTCAAGATTCTTTTTCAAAAGACTCTCCTAAAGCACGATCTAAAACACTGTTAATAAAACCTACCGCTTCTGCTGTACTGCCGTACTTTTTAGCTAAATCCAGGGCTTCATTAATCGAAACTGCATGCGGTATATCGGGTCTGTATAAAATCTCGAAAAGGGCCAACCGCAGCAGGTTACGATCAACAGCGGAAAGGCGCTCCAGTTCCCACTTAACGAGATGTTTTCTGATCAAATTATCAAGTTCAGGATTGTTGTCGACAGTCCCGGAAACTAAATCACGGATGAACTGCTCTTCAGCGCTGCTGAAATTATACCCTTCCAGGGAATGCTTCAAAGCCAATTCCGGCCTGCACTTACCGATATCAACCCGAAAAAGGGCCCTGAATACAACTTCTCTGGCTAAACGACGGGACAATGGTTATGAACCTCCACATAGCTGCTAATGATCCTTGATGCCCCGTTGTAAAGGAGCAATTTAAAATAAAGGGCTGAGCGGTACCAAACCAGAATTAACAGCCGACTTGACCCGGATTTGTCTGCGTTTATTGTTTGTCGTCTTTTGGCGCAAATATACGGTTTACGTATAAGCCGATATTTTTACTGACTTCCAGTCTCCACCCGATTAACAATCCGATCGCAACACAAAGGAAAATAAAAACACTCCACCAGAAACCAATATTGATTACCAGGATAGCAAATACCAGTCCGAGCAGGCCGCCCAGTATTTTACCCCAGTGTTCATTAACTACAATCCACCAGTTATGTTCTGACAAAGCATGCGCCCCCTTATGATTTTTCAACCGCTTATTTTTTAGAAGCAGGTTGATCCATATTTACATTAGCTACCAGCACTTTTACTTCCTGAACAGAGATACCGGTTATCTCTTCCAGGTATTCCTTGGTTTTCGCCTGCAAATCGTCAATAACGCCGGGCAGGGAGACATCCGGCATCACACTAATCGTAATTTTTACAATCAGCCCGTCAGGTGAAACAGACACTTTCCGGCTAACATCTTTAATCCCCTGTATCTGCTGAACAACCCGCAGAACCATGTTTTCAACAGCAGTAATCGAAATCGATACCTCACCATACTCACTGTCTTTAAGCACTGCATTGCGGGGTTCTTTAGCCGGTCGCAGACCCAGGATCAGTAATATCAGGGCTATGAGCAGTAACCCTGACCCGACAGCCAGTACTACATTTTCTCCAGCCCATGCAGGCAGTTCAAACATACCTGCCAGCCCGGGGATTGTATCGAAGTTGACCGCAACCAAAAACAGAGCGCCACCGATGAACAGGAGCGCAACAAATACTGCTATAATGCGGGCCACCGCTTTCATGCTTACTCCCCCTTTTTATCGCTCATCTTATCTCAACTATTCACTCTGCTCTGTAGTTTCAACCGCTTCATCTTCATCTTCTAGCTCTTCTTCAGTTTTGGGGAAGTGAACACCCTGGACATGGACATTGACATAGGAAACCTGCAAGCCGGTCATGGTTTCAACCGCATTCTTGACAGATTCCTGAATATCCCAGGCCACATCAGGAATACGCACTCCGTAATCTACAATAATAAATATTTCTACCTTGGCATCGTCTATTCCTACTTCCACCTTTACTCCCTTGGAAAAATTACGGCGCCCCAGGACTTCGGCGATGCCCCCACCAATCCCACCGCTCATTGAAGCAACTCCTTCAATTTCGGTAGCGGCTAAACCGGCAATTATCGATACCACTTCATCAGCAATTTTCACAACTCCCAATTCTGTTGGTAACGTGCGGCTTTTTTCTTCAACCATATTTTATGCCTCCCGTTAAGAATTTTACCTGCCACAAATATTTGTCTACTCACTTAATTATAACAGAATCCGGCGATCGGTTCAATTTAAGCAAGCATATTGTCTATTCTGCACCAAGGCCTCCCAACATGTAAGTAAATGGAGGCCTTGAATCGATAGTCAAGCGGTAACGGTTTTATAAACAATTATTCTTCGGTATCAGTTTCCTCGACAGCTTCTTCAATCTCCATATCCCATTCTTCATCGTCAACCAGGACGATTTCACCGCAACCCGGGCAGGTAACTTCAATCGAAGCATCCTGATCTAAAATGTCATCGTCGACAACTACTATTTCACGGCAATTTGGGCACTCCATTGAAAAACCACTTTCAAGATCATCTTTGAAATCATTGTCGTAGATATCATCTTCATCCTCGTAAAAATCCTCTTCCATTTCAGTCAAATCATCATCAATCGCTTCTGTGTACTCAAAAAGCTCTTCATAGTTAACGCTTAGCTGTTCAATTTCATCGCTCATATCTTCCAGCAAGTCGATAATACGCTGCAGCACTTTCTGCTCCTTACTTTCATCTCCCAGATCAAGACCTTCAGTAAATCCCCTTAAATAGGATACGCGCGCTTTCAAATCTTCAGACATTCGAAGTCCCTCCCTTAAGTTAATTTTATCAAATTAAGCTCTTTCAATGTAAGAGCCCGTGCGGGTATCAATCTTAATTGCATCTCCACTGTTAATAAACAGCGGCACCTGGACCACCAGGCCAGTTTCAGTAGTGGCCGGTTTGGACGCCCCTGATGCGGTATCGCCTTTTACTCCGGGTTCAGTATCGGCCACTTTTAAGACTACTGTAATCGGCACATCCACGCCGACTATTTCTTGATCATAGACCACAATACTGAGATGGTCATTTTCTTTTAAATATTTGATACTATCCCCAATCTGATCGGCAGATAAGGCAACCTGTTCATAAGTTTCTGCATCCATCAGGTAGTAAGACTGATCATCCCGGTACAAATACTCCATTTCTTTACGCTCCAGGTGGGCCCTGGCCATCTTTTCTCCTGCCCTGAAAGTCCGATCAACGATTGAACCTGTGCGCAGGTTTTTTAACTTGGAACGCACAAATGCGGCCCCTTTACCCGGTTTAACATGCTGAAACTCTAATACGCTGTAAATCTCCCCCTCCAGTTCAATAGTTATCCCTGTTTTAAATTCACTTGTCGATATCATCTTTACTTCCTACCCTTCATCTGCTTGTTAAATAACTATGAGGTCACGCGGGCTTTTTGTCAGTGTTTCCGCACCCTGATCTGTTACAAGGAGCATATCCTCGATGCGCACTCCGCCCCACCCGGGCAGGTATATACCCGGTTCGATCGTTACCACCATCCCCGGTTCAAGAATAGTTTTGCTGCGGTGGTTGAGAAGCGGTTGTTCATGGGTTTCCAAACCTACCCCGTGCCCGAGCCCGTGGCCGAAATAGCTGCCGTAACCGGCCTCGCTGATCAAATCCCTGGCCACAGCGTCAACTTCACTGGCCTTTATACCGGGTTTCAAAGCCAGGGAAGCTTTTTGTTGTGCTTTATACACAATATCATATATTTCACGCTGGCGCGGATCTAATTTCTGCAACCCAAAAGTGCGGGTCATATCGGTAGCATAACCCTCAAAGACCCCTCCAAAGTCTAAGGTGACCATTTCTCCGGCATTAATCACCTTTTCAGTAGCCGTTCCATGGGGCAGGGCGGCGCGCGAACCCGAGGCGACAATAAAACGGAAAGAGGTTTCCTCTGCACCCTGCTTCAACAGGTATATTTCCAGCTCCAGGGCCACTTCTTTTTCAGTCATTCCCGGACGGACCAGCGACTGTATAAATTCGAAAGCGCGATCTAATTTTTCAGCGCCGCGGCGTAAAATATCAATTTCACCGACATCTTTGACCATGCGCTGTTTTAGAACCGTTTCCTTGAGGGGAACCAGACAACCAGCTATCTTTTCTTTCATCTCGCTGTATGCAGAACAGACAACGTATTCCGACTCATAACCGAGCTTGTCCCACCTGTTATCTTCGACTAGTGGCGAAAGGCATTGATATAAATCGTCTTGCCAGCGTTTAATCTCAAAAGCAGGAGCCTGCTTAGAGGCCTGATCGATATAACGAAAATCTGTAACAAGATATGCCTGATCAGGGCCGATCAATAACACGCCGGCGCTCCCGCTAAAACCACTCAGATATTGCCGGTTGACCGGGTTGGTAATTAGCATGGCATCAATTTTTTCCTGCTCCAACACCTGCCGGATTTTATTGATCCGTTCAGTCATATCTATTCTTCCCGAACCTTACCGATAAGCCCGATTAGCGCTTCCAGGCCCAAAACATAACTGTCCGGCCCCAGCCCGCATATTACGCCGCCGGCAACCGCTGAAATAACCGAGTGCCGCCGGAAGGGTTCACGGGCAAATATATTGCTTAAATGAACTTCTACCAGGGGCAGGCGGCAGGCAGCAAGGGCATCTCTTAATGCATAACTGTAATGGGTCAGGGCCGCGGGGTTTATCAAAATTCCGTGGTATTGATGCGCCGCCTCCTGAATGCGGTCGACCAAAACCCCCTCATGGTTTGACTGGAAACAGACAACTTCCGCCTGCAGGCCCAAACCGCGCTCTTCCAGGGCCTTGTTAATCTGATCCAGGGTAAAGTTACCGTATTGGTCCGGCTCTCTGTCGCCCAGCAGATTCAGGTTTGGCCCGTGTAGGACAAGAATTTTAAGCCCGCTCAATTTAGTAACCCCTCCCCGCTAAACTCTTTTCATTTTATTTCCCCTGCCGGCTGTGAAATCCTGCCTTTTGAGAAAAAAATTCTACCTTAATAATAAATACGCCATTATTTCTTCCACAACGCCATCAATCGATTTAGCAGTCGTATCGATTTTTGCTTCACAGATCCTATAACAATGCTCCCGCTCTTCGAGTAGGGTTTTAACCTTCTCTTCAGGGTCTGAAACGTTAAGCAGGGGGCGCTCTCTTCTCTTATCAAGCCGCTTAATAATCGTCTGCGGAGCAGCGGTTAAAAGAATAAGCAGACCGTGCTTATTTAACTTTTTACGGTTTTCTTCACGGATTAATACCCCGCCGCCGGTAGCCACTACCAGGCTGCCGGCAGGGTATATATCAAGCCCGGCTACCGCTTCGCTTTCAAGATCCCTAAAGTAGCTCTCCCCGCACTGTTCAAATATAGCCCTGATCCTCATCCCGGCTGACTTTTCAACTACCCGATCAGTGTCAACAAATCTCCTGTTTAACCGCCCGGCCAGTTTTTTCCCCACAGCCGTCTTGCCGGTAGCCATAAACCCGGT
>SLHT01000255.1 GCA_007136055.1 Syntrophomonadaceae bacterium | reverse complement strand
TAAGTACCGGAATCGGAAGAGGTTATAAAAAACACTGTCACCGAGAACATGGCCACTACAATCAGCAGCGATGCTGCTGGAAATTGGGCCAGTAGGGAAAAGAATCCAAGAGCCGAATCCTGACTTACAGCCTCGCCAATTCCACCGGGTCCAAAATGTTCGGCATAAAGCGCAGCCCCGCCAAAAACTGCGAACCAAACCATGCTCACAAAAACCGGTACCAACATCACACCGACAACAAAGTTTCGGATTGTGCGGCCTTTTGAAATACGCGCGATAAAGGTCCCGACGAAGGGAGCCCACGCAATCCACCAGGCCCAGTAGAATACAGTCCATGAGCCAATCCAACCTTCGGTTCCAGCCCCGGCGGCATCAATGCTAAATGACATGCTGATTATGTTTTGGACGTATTCTCCCACAGCATGGGTAAAAAAGTTTAAAATAAAAAGGGTCGGCCCGAGGATAAAAACCATCAATAACAGCATTAATGCCACTACGATGTTAAGCTGGCTTAAATACTTAATACCGCGGTCGATCCCGGTATAGGTGGAGATTACAGCTGCCAGAGTAATAACCACCACTATAATGACATATAGAGCGGGATTACTGGGAATGCCAAACAGGCTTTCAAGGCCGGCGGCAAGCTGCATTGCTCCCAACCCCAGTGAAGTACCCAGACCAAAGAGGGTAGCAAAAACACCGATTACGTTAATCAAAACACCCCAACCGCCTTCTATGCCCTTGCGACCAAGAATCGGCTCGAGGCATGAACTGAGCAGCATCGGCAAACCCTTACGGTAAGAAAAATAGGCCAGAGAACCTGCTACTATAGAATAAATGGCCCAGGGGTGGAAACCCCAATGGAAAAATGAGTAGCGCATGGCAACATGCATGGCAGCTTCAGTGCCTGCTTCACCAAAAGGCGGCCACATATAGTGCCAAATCGGTTCAGAAACCCCCCAAAACAGGAGGCCAATACCCATCCCACAGCTGAAAAGCATAGCAAGCCAGACCGAAGTTTTATAAACCGGCTCATCATCATCCAAACCTAACTTAACCTGGCCAAGTGGGCTTATCAGCAAGAAGAGTATAACAAATAGGAAGATACTAGCGCCCAGAATAAAAGCCCATCCAAAGTAATCGATCATGATATCAAAAACAATTCCGGCAATTTCACCAAAAGCTCCAGGCGCCAAAACACCAAACAACAGAAAGATTACCACAACAATAACTGCAATTAAAAATGTTGGCTTAGCATACAGACTTCCTTCCCTTTCCAAAACATTCGACCTCCTTAATATGAAATGGATTTAAACACCTGCTTACGGTATCTATAAATTATATATTTTAAAAAGACATGCATTTTCTTTGTTTCCGTAACATATAAAGAGGAGAATCAAATCACTAAAGGCTAAGCAGTTGCAACCTTTAAATTATCCAGTAATTTTGGCAAGGCTACACTCATTAATATTCCCATTGTTGTCTTTGAAAGATCAACTAACACCATATGCTGGTAATCGCCTTCTATAGCCACTACAACCAGGAGACCATTTTCCAGGTGGACCATATAATAACTACCCAGCCCGGGATATTTTGCGCCTGCCAGGGTTTTGTCCAGTGTACGTGTAACCTCGTTGAAAAGAGCAACTGCTTTGGGTTGCGAATTATAACCTGCCAGAGACTGCGCATCTCTGCTATGCCATATGTCATTGGCTACAAATCCTTCGCCCAGATCTGACTTGAGTTCTTCGACTATTTCGTTAAAACTTTCGACCAGCTTGCTCACTTTCCTCCCCCTTTCTTACCATTAGCTTCTTGCGATACGACAGCATATAAAAATGCTAGCCCCATAGGGCTGAGATAAATAGCCTGAGATTACATATCAAAATCATCTGAAAAATCATCCAGGCTCATTACATCTTCGCCCCAATCCGATAATGTGACAGCTATTTTCTCCCTGTCACTTGATACTTTGTTATTCTCACTTTCGACCAGGACCCTCCGTAGGATTTTACCGGCATTACTCTTGGGAAGATCTTGGCGGAATTCAATAACACGCGGCAGTTTGTAGACAGCCAGCTTTTGAGCGGCGTAATCCAATAGTTCTTCTTCTGTGGCGCTATCACCTTCTTTGAGCACAACATATGTTTTAAGCGCTTCCCCGTAAAAATCATCAGGAACACCTGTGCTGACCACTTCGGAAACTTTCGGATGTTTAAAAAAGACTTCGTCCACTTCCCTGGGGTAAACGTTAATACCCCCGATAATGACAATATCTTTTTCGCGGTCGACTATATAGAAAAAGCCACTTTCATCCATCCTGGCAATATCCCTGGTATAAAGCCAGCCGTCACGAAGGATCTCTTTAGTATCTTCGGGATTCTTCCAGTAGCCCTTCATTATCTGCGGCCCCTTGATAATGAGTTCACCTTCCTCGCCCACCGGAACCTCTTCAGACCTGTTTTCTGGATTCACGATACGACACTCGGTATCTGGATAGGGCAAACCTACGCTGCCAAACTTACGTATCCCCCTGAAGGGGTTGGAATGCGTAGTCGGGGAAGCTTCTGTGAGCCCATATCCCTCAATAATCTTAACGCCGATACGTCTTTCGGTATGCTCAATCAGTTTAACAGGCATCGGCGCTCCACCGGTGCGCCAGATATCCACTGCCTTCAAGTTGTGATTATTCGCATCCGGATGATCGGCGATGGCAGAAAAAATAGTTGGCACACCGGGGAAAAATGCAGGACGGTAGCGGTCTATCAAGCTAAAAATGTATTCTATATCGAAAAACGGCAGCAAAATCATACCCATAGGGTAAGTAAGAGCTAAGTTCAAGCAAAAATTCAAGCCAGTAATTTGGAACAAGGGAAGTATTGCTACTCCATACTGCTGGGTAAGACCGTTGCTAAATTTCTCCCTGGCCAAATCAGAAAACCATTCTTTTTTCTGAACTACATTGGAGATAAGGTTATAGTGAGTCAGCATGGCTGCTTTGGTCGTACCGGTCGTTCCACCTGTGTACTGGAGCACGGCTACATCTTCCCTCGGGTCGATTTCAGCTTCGGGGGAATCGGGCGGATATTTTTCCAACAGCTCGTCGAATTCCAACAGCTCATCAAACCAGGGGTTATCACCGTTCAGCTCTACACCGCTGAACCTGCTAACTATGACATGCTCTGTGGGAACTTTATCGTGTACCGCCTGCAAAGAATTAATAAACTCGTCAGCCACCACTACAACTTTCGCTTCCGAATCTTTAAGCACGAACTCCAATTCAGAGGGCATGTAGAGAGGGTCTATCTGCACTTCAATAGCGCCAAGTTTCATGCAGGCATAGTAGGTGTAGACAAACTCGGGACAGTTAGGCGTCATTATCGCCACCCGGTCTCCTTTTCTCACCCCCAGATCATATAAAGCTGCTGCAAAACTGTCGATGTTATCATGCATCTTTCGAAAAGTGATCTCTTTTTCGAAGAAAACCAGGGCAATTAAATCATTACATTTAGCAGTGTTCTCTTTTAAATAACGGTAAATAGAGATTTCCGGGTATTTTAGGTTCCACCGAACCGGATAATTTTTTAGCCACAACTGGTCAGACATTAAGTCAACTGCCTCCTATGCATAGTCTGTTAAGAGAAAATCTTAAAATAATTTGGCACATAGCATTTACATCAATCAAAAAACTACTGTTTTATGATCGTCATATAAATTTTTTTGTGAATGCTTAATGCTTGCTTCCGTAAGAAGAAATATTAACTCCCTGTTCAACTTTTTTGTTTTTTTGAAAGCTTATCTTAATAAAAAGAACCACATAAATAGAGCAACAACCAGGATAGCAGTAACTGCAATATTCCATATCCATAATGATTTGTTAGGGGAGTCTTCCTGTTTCTGGTCCTTCCTGTCAAGTTGTTCCCTAAGGTCTGCTATTTCCTGTTTGAGAACTCTTTCATATTTATCTTCTTTGCGGGGCAAACTATCTAAACGAGCCATTGCCATATTGTCAGCTTCTTGATATTTATCTTTTTCTTTAACAACAGGCTTTCTTTCTTCTTCCACAGCAGGGAAAACCTGGGATTGCAGCAGGTCTTCTTTTTCTTTACCAGGAACTCTTTGTTCAACCGGAGGTTTTGGTTTGCCTGGAAATCTTTTTTCAACGGGATGCTTTGGCTCGACTGGATGCTTTAGTTCTTCCTGAGTAGTTTCGGCAAATTGTGATTTAAGTTCATTGTCTTTCCATTCACCGGTATACTTTCTTCCGTCTGCAGTAAGCATTGTTCCCAAACCGTTCGACTTATCATTTTCCCATGCGCCAACAAATAAGCTTTCATCTGCATAAATCATAGCGCCCTGGCCATGTCTCTTACCTTCAGATCTTTCACCGATATATTTCAAACCGTTTGCATAGATCATAATACCGTGACCATATATCCGATCATTTTCCCATTCACCAATATACTTCTTCCCGTCTGCATAAACCATTACACCTTCGCCGTGTTTCTTGCCGTCTTTCCATTCACCAACATATTCTCGTCCATTCTGCCAGGTCATAGCCCCGAGATCTAAGGTTTGATTATTGCTTGTTGAACTCTCATGCTTTTTATTATCCGATTGAAACCATAATTTCTCGCCATGCCTCTTGCCATCTTTCCATTCACAAAAAAACATGCTTCCGTTTGCATAAATCATTGTCCCCTGGCCGTTTCTTTTTCCGTCTTTCCACTCGCCAAGATATTTGCCGACATACTTTTCTTCTTCCAAAAAAGTCATTGTCCCCTGGCCGTTTCTTTTTCCGTCTTTCCATTCGCCAACATATTTTCTGCCATCCAGCCAGGCAATAATTCCCTGGCCACTGGGGCGATCATCTTCCCATCCGCCGACATACTTCGCCCCACTTTGTTGGGTCCATGTTCCCAAACCATTTCTCTTGCCATTTTTATAACTGCCTTCGTACTTGCTTCCATCCGGAAACATTATCATTCCCTGGCCACTGGGTTTATCGTTTTCCCATTCACCCTCATATTTCCTGCCATCAGCATAAGCCATTTTGCCCCGGCCATGCTTCAAGCCGGCTTTAAATTCACCTTCATACTTACTGCCGTCAGCATAAACCTTAGTTCCTTCACTATCTTTTCTGCTTACATCCCATCCGCCGGGATGTTTTCTTCCTTCCGGAAATAAATATACACCTTTATTCACGATTACCCTCCTCCCCAAACTTTAATTCATTCAACCATTCTTTTTCTAAAATCGCTTAGTGGCCCCTTCATTCGTAAGCTTTGCGTTTTCTATCTTAAATAAGTACTTCTTCCAACTTAAACAACCAAACCCGGCCATACCTTAATAAGGACATTTTAAAACCCTAATTCTTAACTTCTTCGGATAAACAGCTGCTTTCTAACCGTCCTCCTTATCACTCCATTTTTATAAATTTTTTTCCGGTTACAAAAAACCTCTATTTGCATTGACCTAACAATACAAAAATAGCCCTTTATGGAGGCCAGGCTATCATAGTTCAGGTGTTTGAACCTTAGATCCTCGGCTTTGCGCCCCTGTCTTTCGACAGATTTGCCTTTATCATTGGACTTTATAGCTAGATCTTCTTCAAGTTTATTATATATACTGAAAACTATTATGTCAATCTTACATTAATTAAATCAACCATATTTGCGTATTTGTTACAATTTGATAGTTATTGAATGTAATACAGTAACATTAAATACTTATTATTCCATTTAGTAGTATATTTTAACATTTTATCCCGCGGCACTTTTCTTTCTCTCTATCTAAAAATACTATACAAAGTTGCATATCGTAGTTTACCCGCAGTTTAATTAAACTTTCTCCGCAGCATTTCGGCCTTATGAAAAAAGATGAGCGTATTGGGTTGCTTATTAACTAACATTTTCCTGCAGGCAGGAATTTAGAAAGACGTCATCGAATAAACAAGATCATACTTAAGAGTATAAATATATTACATAAATATACTAGCAGGTTTGGGAAAGAAAAGTTTAGCTGGAGGCAGCATTATTAATAACCACAACAGAGAGGATCTTTTTAATACTAACTTTAAGGGGGCATTAAATTATGGAACGGATCAGGTTTGATGACAAGTTGCCGTAATTAACGGAGCCGGCGGCAGTTACTTTAGCCGGGCTGCAGCAGTTGAAAGCGATAGAGTTGCTTTCAGCCCGGAAAAAGATCCATGCGAGCACGGTGAGCCAGAAGGTAATCATCATGCCTCCAAGTTCCCGAACCGTTGGCAAAAACTTTCCCTGGGCTACGAT
>SLHT01000091.1 GCA_007136055.1 Syntrophomonadaceae bacterium | reverse complement strand
TGTATTAAAACCTGACCCGTCAAAAGAAGGAGATAGCATACGAATATCTTCAGAAGTAATTGCTGTAATTACAAGCATTATTTCCAGCGATATCCCGGGTGTTGCCGGGCTGAGCGGTGGAGTAGTTGGTGGTATAGCAGAGAGATTAGGGCGTAAAGATATGACCAGGGGGATTAAAGTTCAGGTCGATGAAGATAAAGTGTCTATTGATCTCTCTATCATTGTCGAATATGGCGCCATAATTGTAGATACTACTGATAAACTGAAGAAAGAAATTCGCAGCAATGTAGAAAAAACGACCGGTTTGAAAGTGCAAACTATTAATATTAACGTTCTCGGTATAAACGTACCCGGGGAAGAAGAGGAAGAGGAAGAGAAAAAAGGAAAGCCTGAAGAAAATAGATAAGACTAAAAAGTTTTAACAGTAAAATACAGGTTATATAAACCGGTGCCCTGAAATGGGCCCGGTTTTTTTGTTCAAAGGCAGGAAAAAGACACAGAAAAAGCGAACTTTCTAAACTTGTTATTTAAGATTAGATTTAATTCTAAAGTTCGCTTTAAAAAAGCTTCTGTTTCAGGGGGTCGGGAAAATGGAAGACAAAGCAAATTTACGGGAAAAAATAATCCTCGGCATACTGGTCCTGCTTTTAATCAGCGGTGGTGTATGGCGGGCAGTGCATCATTCGGCGCCCGGGCCTGAAATATTTCAGGCTGGCCATGCGGGCCATGGGGCAGGTGAAGAAGCAAACGAAGCTGCTGAACCTGAAATGATTACTGTTCATTTGGTCGGAGCGGTTAATAACCCGGGTGTTTATCAGCTGCCTCTCGGGTCAAGGGTCTATGAATTGCTTGAAAAAGGCAGCGGGTTCTCCGATGATGCTGATCAGGAGGCAATAAACCAGGCCCGACCCCTGCTGGACGGTGAACAAATCTATATCCACCGTATTGGTGAAACTGCTGTGCCCATGACAGTTTCCGGTTCTGCAGGCGGTAAAATAAACATCAACCGGGCTTCAGCCGCCGAGCTGACCGTTTTACCGGGTATCGGTGATGTGCGGGCCAATCAAATAGTTGCTTACCGTGAAGAGCATGGTTACTTCAACAGTTTAGATCAAATCATGGATGTCAGCGGTATCGGTGAAAGCACCTTCAACAATATCGCTGATCAAATCACAATTTACTGACCTTATTAGGCGGTGATCAAATTTAGAGCCTATGATTTAATTTTAAAAAAACGCAATGGCTCAGCCCTCTCGAGGGCGGAGCTTAAATACCTTTTAGATGGTTATGTGCAAGGCGTTATTCCCGATTACCAGATGTCTGCCCTGGCCATGGCTATTTACTTCAAAGGCATGTCTGAAGAAGAAGCGCTTTTCCTTACTGAGGCGATGATCGATTCGGGCGAGACCATATCATTGGAAGCGATTCCAGGAACCAGGGTAGATAAGCACAGCACCGGTGGGGTAGGTGATACAACCACATTAGTTTTAGCCCCCCTTGTTGCTGCTGCCGGTATTCCTGTGATCAAACTGTCAGGCCGCGGGCTCGGACATACAGGGGGTACGCTGGATAAGCTGGAGTCGATTCCCGGTTTTAAAACCGATCTGTCAGAGAGTGAGCTGGTAACAGCCGCAAAAAACATAGGTGTGGCCGTGGCCGGTCAAACTAAAAATTTAGTGCCTGCTGATAAAATGTTCTATGCCCTGCGTGATGTGACAGCAACAGTAGACAGCATCCCCTTGATTGCCGCCAGTATCATGAGTAAAAAACTTGCGGCAGGGGCAGAAAGCCTGGTCCTTGATGTTAAATGCGGCAGCGGTGCCTTTTTAAAAGATTATAAACAGGCATGCAATTTGGCTCGCTTAATGGTTGACATCGGTAAGGGGGCAGGTCGTGAAACCGTAGCGCTAATCACCAGCATGGAACAACCGCTTGGCAAGGCAGTCGGCAACGCTTTAGAGGTGGAAGAAGCAATTTTAACCCTGCGTGGTGAAGGTCCTTCTGATTTAGAAGAACTGTGCCTAATGCTGGGCGGATTAATGGTTTTCCTGTCGGGGCATGTTTCTGATCCTGACTCAGGTAAAGCGATTTTGAAAAAGTTGATTAGCGATGGAGCAGCCCTTAAGAAGCTTAATGAGTTAATCGTCAACCAGCACGGCAATGGCGGTGTAACAGAAGATGTTAGCTTACTGCCAAAAGCAAAAAACCGGGTAAATGTTAAATCCCCAGAAAATGGTTTTATAACCATGCTCAAAGCGGAGGATATCGGATTGGCGGCAATGGCCCTGGGAGCGGGCAGAGAAACAAAAGATGCCTTGATCGATCCCGCAGCAGGGATTACCATGGAAAAGAAAATCGGGGACCGGGTTGAAAGCGGAGATACTCTTGCAGTAATTCATGCCGGAAGTGACACATCAGCCGAATTGATTTCATCTCTAGAAGGTAAGATTATTTCTGCCTACAGGTTCCAGAAAGAAAACTGCGGAAAACCGCAGTTGATTTTAGGTCGCATTGATCAGAAAGATAGGTGAGCTGAGTGTCCGAGCAAATGAGCAGTTATATTGATCATACCCTGCTAAAAGCGGAAGCGACCCGTCAGGATATTATCAAACTGTGTCGGGAGGCAGCCGAGTATAAGTTCTACTCTGTATGCATCAACCCATCTTATGTAAAAACTGCCGCAGCAGCACTGCAGGGCAGCGGGGTAAAAGTATGTGCCGTAGTCGGATTTCCCCTCGGGGCGACGACAACAGCTGTAAAAGCTTTTGAAGCTGCCGAGGCAGTGGAAAACGGAGCAGCGGAAATTGACATGGTCATTCATATCGGTGCCCTGAAAGGCAGAGAAACGAAGTACCTGGCAGATGATGTTTCTGCAGTGGTCAGGGCTGCTGCAGGTAAAACTGTTAAAGTTATCATTGAAACAGGACTGCTTGATAATGAAGATAAAGTGCTCGCCTGCCGTCTGGCTAAAGAAGCAGGAGCCGGTTTTGTGAAGACTTCAACCGGTTTCGGTCCCGGTGGGGCAAGTATTGCAGACCTGCACCTGATGCGTGAAACAGTTGGATCCGCTCTCGGAGTTAAAGCATCGGGAGGAGTGCGTACTGCCAAAGAGGCAAGGCAAATGATCGAAGCCGGAGCCAATAGGATTGGGACCAGCTCCGGTTTAACCATAGTTAAGGACGATCAAATGTGAGCTAAGCCCTAGTGCTTTATTAGTTAAATAGAAGGAGCTTGTTATAATTGTTTTGACAATGATCATAAGGTAGTCTAAAATACATATGAACAAAGATTATACTTGACCGGTGAAGAACCGGTATTTTATTTTGCAGGGGGGATTATTATGCGCGGTCGTTTCTTATGGTTTTTTATTGGTGCTGTTGTATTGTTTTCAATATTGCTAACCGGAACAAATTTTTACCTTGATCTGCTCTGGTTCATGGAACTGGATGTAGAGCAGGTTTTTTGGACCCAGTACCTTACCCAGTGGGGTATGCGTATCGGCGGATTTTTCTTTCTTTTTGTTTTATTCTTCGTTAATCTAATCTTAACGAAGAAATATATCCTCAGTTTTCCCAATTTAGCCCTGCGGGAAAGATTAATGGCCACAGGCGCCATGCGCTTTTTTACGCCTCGCCGTCTGACCTTTTATTTTCTGGGTATATCCCTTGTGTTGGCCTATGTTTTTTCCGGTTATGTTGGAACTTTCTGGATGGAAGCCCTGCGCTTTTTTAACCAGGTGCCCTTTAATATCAGCGACCCCATTTTTGGCGCTGATGTTGCTTTTTATGTCTTCGGCCTCCCTTTTTATCGTTTTATCTACGGGTTTTTGATGATGGCCCTGGTATTATCGTTAATTATTGTTGCTGCGATCTACCTGCTTATGAACCCTCCAGCCCAGGGAAAACAGGGTTGGATGCTTCCCCCTGCCAGGGGAATTAGCCATTTGGCGGTACTGCTTGCCATGATTTTTGGCTTGAAAGCCTGGGATTACAGGCTTAGCCAGTTGGAACTGGTTCTATCGCCAAGGGGTGTTGTATATGGAGCCGGTTATACCGATCTAAATGCCAATTACAACGTGCTCTTTGTTTTAATGGTTTTAGCAGCAGTCCTGGCCCTTGTTTTCCTGGCCAATATATTCCTGCGCCGCTACCGCCTTTTCTTATACGGGATCCTGGCCTTAATCGGAGTTTCGCTACTTGGAGGCTGGGCTTATCCTGCTGCGATCCAGAGTTTTGTGGTTGAACCGAACGAATTTAGTTATGAGCGGGAATTCCTGGATTATAACATAGAGTTTACCCGTGCTGCTTACGGACTTGATCAGTTTGCCTCCCGCCAGTACGCTGCTACCCAGGAGCTGAACTGGGACGATCTGCGGGCTAATGAGGGGACGATCAAAAATGTGCGGCTCTGGGATTACCGCCCCCTGCTGACTACTTTTAACCAACTTCAGGCTATTCGCCCCTATTACCGTTTTGTGGACGTCGATATCGACCGCTATATGGTAGATGGTGAATACCGCCAGGTTATGGTGTCTGCCCGGGAAATGGATAAAAGCCGGCTGGCCGATCAGGCCCAAACCTGGGTAAACCTGAAACTGCAGTTTACCCACGGCTACGGGGTTGCAATGACGCCTGTCAATGAGGTAACTGCAGAAGGGATGCCTCGTTACTTCCTCGGAGATATACCGCCGGTTGGAAACTTAGAACTTGCAAACCCCTCGATTTATTTTGGTGAGTTAACCAACGATTACGTGATTATTAACACAAGCACGCCCGAGTTTCATTATGCAACTGCAGGCGATGAAAACGAATTTACCTTCTATGATGGTGATGCGGGAATTCCCCTCAATTCATTTTTCCGCAGGGCCCTAATGTCCTTAAGATTTGCCGAATACAGGATCCTTATTTCCAATGAACTGAGCAATGAAAGCCGGGTTATCTTTGACCGCAATATTCATGAGCGCGTGCGTAAAATTGCTCCCTTCCTCCGTTATGACGGTGATCCTTATATCGTGATCAATGACAACCGGCTGTTCTGGATCCAGGATGCCTACACTGTTACCGACAGGTATCCCTATTCTGCCCCCTACGACAATATTAACTATATCCGCAACTCGGTGAAAGTTGTTATCGATGCTTACAACGGGAGTGTTAACTACTATATAGCAGACCCTGAAGATCCGCTGGTCCAGACTTACAGCAAGATCTTTCCCGAATTGTTCAGTCCCATGGAAGAGATGCCGGAGAGCTTGATGGCTAATATCCGCTACCCGGAAGACATCTTTGAAGTTCAGTCCCGGTTATTGCAGCTTTACCATATCACTGACGCAAACCAGTTCTACAGCAGGGAAGACCTCTGGTCCATTCCCTTTGAGCAGTCTTTCGGTCAGGAACAGTTGATGAAACCTTATTACACTATTCTGCAGCTGCCGGGCTATGATTATCCGGAATATGTATTAATCCTGCCCTTTACACCGGACACAAGAAATAACATGATTGCCTGGATGGTGGCCCGCTGTGACCAGCCCAACTACGGGGAGGTTGAAATTTTTAATTTCCCGAGAGAAAGGGTGATTCTAGGCCCCAGCCAGATTGAAAACCGGATCGACCAGAGCACAGAAATATCGGAACAGTTTACTCTCTGGGGTCAGGTCGGTTCCCGGGTCATCCGCGGCAACCTGTTGGTTCTGCCCATTAAAGATGCCCTGCTTTACGTCGAACCGATTTTTCTTGAAGCCGATACAGGCGGCCTGCCTGAACTGGCCAGGGTTATTGTGGCCTTTGATGAGACTGTTGTCATGGCCGAATCCCTGGATCTGGCCCTGGTCCGTCTCTTTGGTGAAATCGATGAACTGCCGGATGAGATACCGGTTGAAGACATCCCCGATGATTTTGATCTCGATGATCCCGAGCCTGATGTAGAGATCGATTTGGAAGCTGAACTGATCGATTTAATCCGCCAGGCCCAGGAAGTATACGAAGAGGCCCTGCAGCTCCAGAAGGAAGGTGACTGGGCCGGCTACGGTGAAAAAATCCAGGAACTGGAGCGGATTCTCTCGGACCTGGCCCGCTTCACTTCCTGAGGTCCTGTTAACGTATTATGTTTATTGAAGTTAATAGATGACAAACCTGAAAGAGTGAATTCATTTAATTTAAATTTTAAACGATCGTAAAGCGAGCGGCTTAGAAGTGCCGGTAATTGGAAGGTTATATGTAAACATTGTTTAGAGCGGTTCGTTGCTTTTAGTGTTGTTCTTTCTAATTTCTAATTAACAATCACTAATTAGCGGTGTGGTGGGGAGCGGATATTATTTCAAACCCCAGGCCCTTATTTGCGACAGAGCGCTGTCTGGAAAAATT
>SLHT01000265.1 GCA_007136055.1 Syntrophomonadaceae bacterium | reverse complement strand
TACTACTGGTGCTGAAGTAATAAATTTAATCAGACCCTCATAAAAAGGCTTGCCCTTATGTTCACCGTAATGCCGGGCGGCAAGGTCACTATCAATATAGATCATCTTCAGCGCCACCAGTTTAAAACCTTTGTTTTCCAGGCGGCTGATTACGTTACCAACCAGTCCTCTCTGCACCCCGTCGGGTTTAACCATTAAAAACGTCTGCTCCCTGCTTTTCATCTTTGTTCCTCCCGGTTTTTAATAAACTGTCAAAAGCTGATTATCATCAATTATTTTAGTCTCTTCAGCAAGCCGTTTCCTGATATCTCTGGGAAGTGAAAACATACCTGCTGCTGTTTCTCCGTCAAAATACTTAAGGTCTATAGATTTTTCTCTGATAACCTGGTCATACTCTGCAGCTGTTGGTAGTTCTATTATCCCTGGCGAAGCAATGATATAACCCCAATCTGTATTAAAAGAAGGAACAAAGGTTCGATATGAGCGCACAGAAGGCATTTGCTGTCTCAATGTATTGTTAATTGCGCTGTGCACTTCAATAAAAGGCAAGCCACAATCCCCGGCCTGCAGGGCAAACAGCCCGTTTTTTGCAAGCCGATTTTTTACGAGGGCATAATACTGACCCGTAAACAATTTTAGAGCAGGTCCCTTTTCTACTGGTTCAGGAATATCGCTGATAATAACATCGAATTGTTCATCGTTTTCTTCAAGATACTTCCTGGCATCCATATAAACCAGGTTGAGGCGTGAATCGTCAAAACTGCCCCGATGCCAGGTGGGCAAATACTCACGGCAAAGATCGACTACTTCCTTGTCGAGATCGACCATAACCACCTTTTTAACATCAGGATGTTTTAATATTTCACGCAGGGTGGCGCCCTCGCCCCCTCCTGTAATCAGGATCCGCTGTGGTTGCGGGTTTATCAACATAGCCGGATGGACCAGCGCTTCGTGGTAGATATATTCATCATATTCAGCAGACTGAATTTTGCCGTCTAAAATTAATACCCGCCCATATAGTTGAGATTCAGCAATTTCAACCTGCTGGTACAGGGTCTTTAAGCTTACCAGGTACTTACTCACGCTGAACATATGCGCTGAATAGGGCGAGGTTTTTTCAATTAACCACTTATGCTCATCAACAGGCACAGCTTCTACCCCCTGCCATGCGCGTTCAATAATTAACTACTGCCGGTTTATGATCCAAATGAGTATCAAAGATGCCGCGCTTAATTTCCCTGGCAGACATATTTTGAGCTGATAAAGCTGCCTTCAAATAATTACATGACACCCAGGGATCTACGCTTTGCCCGCAGGTAAAAATGTCTACCGCAGCATAACCGAATTCAGGCCAGCTGTGAATTGCTAAATGTGATTCTGAAATAACTACTACTCCGCTGACTCCCTGAGGACTGAACTGGTGAAAAACAGTTTCCTTTACTTCGGCTCCGGCTTCAAGTGCGGCTTCTACCATTAGCTGCTTAATTTCTTCCCGATCACATAAAACCTTTTCGGGGCAACCGTAGAACTCAGCCAAAACATGACGTCCTAAAGCGCTCATCTCTGATACCTCCTTATATCGGTTTAATGGTTATAAAAGCATCAGGTTACATTGTAACAAAAACCCCTTAAAAGTCAATCAATATTGACAGAATACAGATTCTTTGGTTGTGTATTAATTAACTATCGGCTAAAATAGAAGCAGTTGCTTCAGCATTCATTCTAAACATTTCAGCTTTTTTATAAAATCTTACCGTAGCATAACAGTACCGACAAAAATATGATCCTGACAGGCCTGCCGATAAAGCACAACTAGAAAAGGATTGTTATTATGACCGATATAAACTTTATTTTTAACCCAGAACAGATTGCTGTAATCGGCGCTTCCCGTTCAAAAGAAAAAATCGGCTTTGCCATTCTCGACAATATTATCACAAGCGGTTTTAAAGGCGCTATCTACCCCGTAAACCCCCGCGAAGAAGAAATTTCCGGCTTAAAATGCTATTGTTCTGTGAAAGACATCGATTCTCCTGTTGACCTGGCCATAATTACTGTTCCCGTATCAAGGGTAACCCAGGTGGCGGAAGAATGCGGCCAATTTGGGGTCAGGGGCCTGGTTGTGATTACAGCCGGTTTCAAAGAAGTGGGCCGTGAGGGCCTTAAACTGGAACGAAAACTGATATCGATCTGCGAACGCTATAAAATGCGCATGGTCGGACCCAACTGTGTCGGTGTGATGGACACCCATACCCCGATCAATGCCTCTTTTGCCAGGGGGTTCCCCAATGAAGGTAATATTTCTTTTATATCGCAGAGCGGGGCCATGCTGGTATCTATTCTCGATTGGAGCTTTCAGATGGGGATCGGTTTTTCCCGTTTCATCAGCCTGGGCAATAAGGCGGATTTAAACGAGATTGACTTTATCGAAAGTTGTGCGACAGATCCGTTAACCAGTGTTATTCTCTGTTACGTCGAGGATATTACAGATGGTAAACGCTTTGTCGAGGTCTGTTCTGAGGCCGCCCGGAAAAAGCCGATTATAATTTTAAAGTCGGGAACCAGCACAGCCGGGGCCCAGGCGGCCAGTTCACATACCGGGGCGCTGGCCGGAAGCGATCGGGCTTATGAAGCAGCTTTTAGACAGAGCGGCGTGCTGCGCGCGGAAAGCATGAATGAACTGTTTGACTTGGCCCGGGCCTTTTCAAGCCAGCCTCTGCCCGATCAGGATAGAGTGGCGATTGTTACCAATGCCGGGGGGCCGGCTATTGTCGCCACCGATGCCGTTGAGAAATTCGGTCTCAAAATGGCCCGCTTTACCAAGGATACAATCGACAAACTCCGTGAAAATCTTCCCGCAGAAGCAAACATTTATAACCCGGTCGACATTATTGGTGATGCCCGTGAAAACCGCTACCGTTTTGCCCTTGAAACGGTGTTAAAAGATCAAAATGTCGACAGCGCCTTGGTGCTGCTATGCCCTGCAGCGGTAACTGAACCTGAAAATACGGCGCACACTATAGTTGATTTAAATACCAAGTATTCAACAAAACCGATCATGGCAGTTTACATGGGCGGCAAGACACTAACGAAGGGTAAAGAATACTTAACAAATCATGATATCCCCACCTTTACATTTCCAGAACCTTCCGTCCATGCACTGGAAGGAATGTTTAGATATAATGAATATCTAAGCGCGCCTGAGACAAAAATAGTTGAAGATATTCCGGATCTTGATCAGGGTGCTGTCCGCAGCATCCTGGAAAATGTTTTTGCAGACCGGCGTGTCGTCCTTTTAGGCCACGAGGCATCAGCTGTCATGACTGCTTACGGGATTCCCAACAGTAAAATATACCTGGCTAAAAATGAGGACGAGGCAGTTGATATCAGCGATCAACTTGGCTATCCCGTAGCCTTAAAAATATCTTCACCGCGTATTGCCCATAAAACTGATGTCGGCGGTGTCGAGATTGGGTTGCACAGTGAAAAGGAAGTGAGAAAAGCTTATCAACGGATTATGGAAAAGGTAACCCACTTTCTTCCTGACGCACCTATTTACGGCATCGAGGTTCAGGATATGGTCGACGAAGGTGTGGAAGTAATCGTCGGAATGTCCAGGGATATTCAGTTCGGTCCTCTCCTCGTCTTTGGGCTCGGCGGGATATACGTCAACCTGATTGAAGATGTCAGCTTCCGACTGGCTTCGTCCCTTGTCAACTGCGACGATGTTCGAAAAATGATTTCTGAAACTAAAGCTTATAGCCTGCTTAAAGGCTACCGCGGCAAAAAACCGGCCGACCTGGATGCCCTGACCGATACCATGCTCAGAACGGCAAGGTTGGTCACTGACTTTGAAGAAATTACAGAAATGGATATTAATCCTGTCCGCGTCCATCCAAAAGGGTCAACGGCCCTTGATATAAAAATAACTATTGAACGGAAGGACTAAGAACCTGATGAGGTGATTAAAATGAAAGCAATCTATTTTTCCGGTAAAGCAGGAGGCGGCAAAACGGCCACCGCCCTGGGCATCGGCATTAAACTCCGCGATAAAGGCTTAAAAGTTTCTTACTTTAAACCGATCGGCTTTCGCAGGGGGACCGTAAAGAAAGATGACGACGACGTAATGCTGATGCGGGAAATATTCGAACTGCCCTTTCCGGGCGATATAGTTTCGCCGGTTACGGTTAATGCCCACTACCTGACGGCACGGTTTATGAAAGATGATAAAGAGCTTTTCCCGCGCATTGAAAATGCCTTTAGGAAGTGCTCTGAAGGCTATGACGTCGTTTTAGTCGATGGCAGCATAGAACCTTACGTGGGACATAACCAGGGGCTCGATGATTTCAATCTCGCAGTCCGTCTTGGCGCCGCCGCCCTGCCGATTATCAAGGCCAATGATGATTTTCATATTGACCAAAATCTGCTTTACCTGGATTTATGGTTAAAAAACAACATCGAGGTAATCGGCTCTATTTTTAACAATGTTACCCAGGTCCAATGGAACAAGTGTAACAGCATCTATAAGCCGCTGGTTGAAGAAAAAGGGTTCAGTGTTCTCGGGATAATTCCCTGCCAGGTTGAAATATCTTCACCTACCGTGGCCGAGTTTCACGATGTTTTAAACGGTGAAGTTATAGCCGCTCCCGATCACATGAACCGCCTGGTCGAAGAAGTTGTAGTGGGGACAATGACGATTGAAAGCGCCCTCGGTTACCTGCGCAGGGCTCCCAATAAGGCTTTAATCACCGGTGGAGACCGCAGTGACATGGCCCTGACTGCCCTGGAAACCAGCACTTCAGTAATTATTTTCACAGGCGGTCTTTATCCTGATGTGAGGGTCCTTTCCCAGGCTGAAGAGAAAAATGTACCTGTTATCCTGGTCCATGAAGATACCTACACCACTATTGAAAACCTGCAAAGCATTTACCGCAGCATTCATCCGCAAAACCAGGAAGCAATTAAACTCGTGAAGGACACGGTAGATAAGCACCTTAACTGGGATCAGATATTTTCATATCTTGAAATTTAGTGACATCTTAATTAAACATGGTCTTGTTTTGCCGTACCTGTTATTGAAGCCTGCGCCACATTAAAGATAAGAAATCATTGGTTAGAAGCCGGCTTTAAGAATCAAAAAACCGGAAGAGCTTACGGCTAATTAACCGCTCGCTCTTCCGGTAACAATCGTTTACGAGCCTTTAATTTTTTCTTTTAACAATCAGGACATCGGTTTTGGCACAGTGGGCAACCTTGTTGCTGACGCTGCCCAGGAATAACTCTTTCAAGCCTCCCCTCCCTGTATCACCGATCACAATCAGATCATAGCCCCCATCTTCGGCCACGGCGCAGATAGTTTCAGCAGGCTTGCCGGCTTTTAGACTGGTTTCCACATCCAACCCTTCTGCTTCAAATAGCTTCTGTGCATTCTCGAGGCCAAGTTCTGCTTCTTTGTTAATTGAATTGTAAAGTGTTTCCAGCTCCTCCCTGGAGAGGCCCTCCGTCCCTTTAAGGAGGGGCATCTCTTCGGCAATGGAAAGAATGGTCAGCCTGGCCTGCATCGCTTTAGCCAGGGGAATTACTTTTTGCAAAGACTGCAGGGAATACTCCGAACCATCTGTTGCCAGTAATATCTTATCCATCTAAAACAGCCCCTTTCAAAGTTTTCTTATGCCGCGCTGTCCTGCTTTAAAACCCGCTCAGCGATGTATTCAATGATGAAGACACCGCCGACCAGGGCCAGGCCGATTAGGTCCCAGGTCCAGGTTGTTTCCATCAACATCACTGAACCGGCAAATAGTATAATGCGGTGCCACCAGGGCATTTTGCGCACAAAGTAACCCTGCATAGCAGCACCAAGCCCGGCACAGGAAATAAAAGCTGTCGCACAGGCAAGGATAATTTCAGGAACAGGCCCCTGCAGGAGCAGGGCCGGCCCCAGAATAAAGGCAAACGGCACAATGTAGGCAGTTATACCCATCTTAAATGCCTCAATACCCGTTGTCAGCGGATGTGCCCCTGCTATGCCTGCCGCCGCATAGGCCGCCAGGCCGACCGGGGGAGTAATATCGGCATCGGTGCCGAAGTAAAGGATAAACAGGTGAGAGGCCAGCAGCGGCGCGCCGAGTGCCACCAGGGCCGGTGCGACCAGGGTGGCCAGGATAATATACTTGGCCGTTGTCGGGACCCCGATACCGAGAATCAGGGAAGCGATCAGGGTAAAGAAGAGCCCTGCCATCAGGTTGCCGGCTGCCAGTATTTCAATCAGGGTTGAGAATTTTAAGCCCAGGCCGGTCATCGTCACAATACCGATAATAATTCCGGCCACTGCGCAGGCGGCGACGACTTCGAGCGCCTTCTGCACCCCTGAGAGGAGAGCTT
>SLHT01000056.1 GCA_007136055.1 Syntrophomonadaceae bacterium | reverse complement strand
TTATCCTGCGAGGCGGCAATGCCGGGCACGAAGTTGGCCGGGGAGAAGGCAGCCTGCTCCACTTCGGCAAAATAGTTTTCCGGGTTGCGGTTCAGGACCATTTTGCCGATTACCAGGGGAGGGTAGTCCTCGTGAGGCCAGACCTTGGTAATGTCAAAAGGATCGAAACGGTAGGTTTCGGCATCTTTTTCAGGCATGATCTGCATTTCCAGGGTCCAGGAGGGGTAATCTTTACGGGCAATTGCATCATAAAGATCCCTGGTAGCGTGATCGGGGTCTTTGGATTTCATTTCATCGGCTTCCGGGCCGGTCAGGTTATCAATGCCCTGGTCGGTTTTGAAGTGGTACTGCACGTAAAAGACTTCGCCTTTATCATTGTACCATTTGAAAGCATGGCTGCTGTACCCGTTCATATTCCGGTAAGTCCTGGGGGTGCCCCGATCGGAGAATAAAATTGTAACCTGGTGAATAGATTCGGGGGTGAGGGAAAGGAAATCCCAAAACATGTCGGGGTCTTTTAAGTTGGTGGCCGGATTTCTTTTCTGGGTATGGATAAAGTCGGGAAATTTGAGCGGGTCGCGGATAAAGAAAACCGGGGTATTATTGCCAACCATGTCATAGTTGCCGTCTTCGGTGTAAAATTTAATGGCAAATCCGCGGGGGTCACGCTCTGCATCGGCGGAACCTTTTTCACCGCCAACTGTGGAAAAACGGATAACCAGGTCAGTTTTCTTTCCTACTTCTGATAGAAACTTTGCTTTTGTGTAGCGGGTTACATCTTCGGTAACCTCAAAATATCCGTATGCTCCCGCTCCTTTGGCATGGACCACGCGCTCGGGAATGCGCTCCCGGTCGAAGTGGGCCAGTTTCTCCAGGAGGTGAACATCCTGCATCAAAACGGGACCCGGGTTGCCTGCCGTTAAGGAATTCTGGTCATCGCCGGTTGGCGCGCCGAAATTATTTGTCATACGTTTCTTTTTATCTTTCATTACCGTGAACCTCCCTTGAGATATATTTTATTCTATATTATAATTCTATCTTACTATCAAGATTCCTGCCCTATTATTGGAACAAATATTAATTGCTTCAAAATTGAAACAAGATACCAGGGAAATGGGGTAACCTGTCCCCTCGTTATCTAGCCCAGGCTGCGGGTGGCGACAATATCAATATCTGTGCCCAGTAAATTTTCAATGATCACCGTTCCGACTTTGATAGGCCCGGTAATCTCCACCTTGTTTATTTCATCCATGGCTTTATAAATCAAGCCTTTCGGCAGAGGCTTACTGGTTTTGACCGGCAGCCGCGGTAGGGTAGTATTGTGAATTGCCACCGTTGAAGTGAGGATGCGGGTCGGATTTTTATACTCCTCGTAGGCATATTTTTTGCCCTCTTTGCATTGAATACCGCGCACCTTTAAATCTTCGGGTTGCCCCGGCTTTTCGCTGACCTGCATTTTGCAGCCAAGCGGGCAGAGGATGCAAATCATTTCTCTTGTCGTACTTTCATTCATTGCTGTTTATCCTCCTTTGACAGTTCTACAGATAGCTCTTCAAAGGGCTTGGTGGGCAGGTCTGCCTTGTTGATCTTGATGCTGATCATTTCACCGGGCGTGAGCACTTTTTTCTTTACTGTTTTAACTAATGTTTCTCCAGCCTTGACAACCAGTTCAGCATCCTGGTGGTTTCCTCTAACTCTCATGTAGAGTTCAAGTGTTTTATCAATCAGTGAAGATCGCACCTTATGCGGAACAATATAGCTGATAGAGTTAAGAGGCTTGGTTTCGAAAGTAAAACCCTGCAGTTTCAGTGATTGTTCCTGTCGCTTAATGTATTCAGAAGCGCCCTTGCCGGCCCTGCTGCTCTCGTCGGAAACCCAATCTACCAGGTCATGGACATGGACGACGTTACCGCAGGCGAAGATACCATCGATACTGGTTTCCATCGCCTCATTAACGATCGGCCCGCCAGTTGAACCGTCCAATTTTACACCTGCACCCTTGGAAAGTTCATTTTCAGGGATAAGTCCCCGCGAGAATAGAATTGTATCGCATTCCACTTCACGGTGGGTGCCTGCAATTGGCTCCTTATTCAAGTCGGTATTGGCAATAGTAACGCTTTCTACCCGATCTTTACCTTTAATATCGACAATAGTGTGCTGCAGCAGCATGGGAATACCATAATCTTCAACACACTGCACGTAGTTGCGGACCAGGCCTTCGGAATAGGGCTTGCGTTCGATGACGGCAACAACTTCCCCGCCCTCTAAAACGATACGCCGGGCCATAATTAGTCCGATATCGCCTGAACCGAAAACTAAAACTTTCCGTCCAACCATGTAACCCTCAATGTTAACAAGGCGTTGGGCGGTGCCGGCCGAGAAAATTCCGGCCGGTCTTGTTCCGGGAATATTTATAGCGCCGCGTGTTCTTTCGCGGCAGCCCATGCCGAGCACAATTGCTTTTGCCTGCACTGTAGTCAGACCGTCACTGGTGTTAACATAAGTAATCTGGCGATCCTTTCCGACCGACAAGACCATAGTATCGAGTTTACAGCTGATGCCCAGTTCTTTTAGCTGGTCGATATAGCGTTCAGCATATTCAGGCCCGGTAAGTTCTTCTTTAAACTGGTGCAGTCCGAAACCGTTGTGGATACATTGCTGAAGAATACCGCCAAGTTCATGGTCTCTTTCTATAATCAGGATATCTTCAATTCCGTTTTCCCTGGCCGCAACCGCGGCTGCCATTCCGGCTGGTCCTCCGCCAATTACAACCAGTTCGTAGTTCTCTTTAACACCGCTTTCAATTTTCAGGCCTGTGTCCCGGGAGAGGCACTTGCCGACGGGACCGCTTTCCCGCTGACCTACCGCTCTGCCCTTTGTAGTTCCGGTTAAAATATATGAACCGGGGTTATCTTTTTTAACTTCAGTCATTTCAATATTTAACTCCCGGGCAATAATCTGCATCACCCGCGGTCCGCAGAAACCGCCCTGGCAGCGCCCGCCACCGGGGCGGGTTCGTTTCTTAATGCCATCGACTGTTCTTGCCCCGACGGGGCCCTGGATAGCCCTTACGATTTCACCTTCAGTAATGTTTTCACAGCGGCAGATAATCCGCCCGAAGCGGGCGTCGTCTTTTATGAATTTTTCCTTTGTTTCCGTGTCAAGTGACATAAAAGGGGTATGGTTTTTCGACGGGGCTTTAAATGCGTCCTTTTTCTCAAAGGGGCCGCAAATATCTTTCAGCAGGTCAACCACATAACGGGCAATACCCGGTGCGGCGGCCAGCCCGGGGGAGTCGATTCCCGCCACGTTAACAAAACCCGGTGATTGTTCAGCCTCCTCGATAATAAAATCAGCGTGATCAGTTTTAGCCCTCAGCCCGCTGAACGAGGTGATCACTTCGTTAAAGGGAAGGCCTTTTTTCAGTTTTTCGGCGTTCCTGCGCACGTAATCGAGGCCTTCTGCGGTTGTTTCAGTTGCCTCTTTTGACTCAACAGCTTCAGCATTTGGTCCAATAATCAGGTTGCCGTGGGCAGTCGAAGCAATCAGCACCCCCTTACCGAGCTTTGTGGGGCAGGGGAAGAGAACATGTCTGGCATATTTTCCCGTTTTTTTGTCGAGCAGAAAATATTCACCGCGGCTGGGCTTGATTTTAAAAGATGGCGGGTTGACCATTTCATTAATTTTATCGGCATAAAGGCCGGCGGCATTAACAACATATTTTGCCTCAACCTGTTTTCCGCCGCAGCTGATCAAAAACCGTCCCTCTTTTTTTTCAATTCTAGTGACCGGAAAATCAAATTTAACGTCGACACCGTTTCCCACAGCATTTTCAGCGAGGGCGATTGCCAGCAGGTAGGGATCTGTAATGCCCGCTGTAGGAGCGTAGAGGGCTCCTAAGGCATCCTCGTTTAAGCCCGGTTCTAAGCTGTGCAGCCTATCACTGCCCACAATTTCCAGATCGGGAATCTTGTTCTCAAGACCCCGTTCGTAAAGCTTTTGCAGGGTTTCAAGTTCCTCTTCCCTAAAAGCAATTACCAGCGAGCCGTTCCGGTGGAAGGGGACATTTAGTTCACTGCAGAGATCCCCAAACAACCTGTTGCCTTCCTGATTTAACTTTGCCTTCAAAGAACCGGGTTCCGGATCGAAACCGGCATGAACGATGGCGCTGTTGGCCTTGGTCGTTCCGTTAGCGGCATCACTATCCTTTTCGATCAAAACCACCTGCAAGTTATACTTCGATAGTTCCCTGGCTATAGCAGTTCCTATAATCCCTGCTCCAATTATGGCAATGTCGTACATCTGCCACCTCCTAATTTCGGGGCATATTAGTTAAATGTATTTTCACAAAATTTATCTTCACCACTTGAAAACATTCGGGGTCCAAGCCTGCTTGTCATCGAATAAATATCGTTTTTTAGGACCTTTTTCATCTTACCCAGCTCCTTGAGTAGATCCCTGTCCGCTGGATACAGCCTGAGTATCACCTGGTACTGTTCTCATAGATCGTTTTCCGTGTCAATATTCCCATGACATGGTTCCCATACCACGATTCCCGCTTATTCCAGGTCTCCGATAAAAGCTCCTATTCGATTTAAACCCTCAACTATATTGTCCATTGAAGTGGCAAAAGAGAGGCGTACATAACCAGGTGCACCGAAACCTGCGCCCGGAACAACGGCCACTTTTCTGCTCTCCAGCAGCAGGCCTGCAAAATCATCGCTTCCGTATACTTTCTGTCCCTTAAACGACTTGCCTATCGTTTCCGCCACACTGACGAACATATAGAAAGTTCCCTGTGGCTCAAGGGCATCTAGGAAAGGGACAGCCTTGATTTGATCATACATATACCTGCGGCGTTCGTCAAAAGCGACACGCATTTCTTCGACACAGTCCTGGGGGCCTCGTAATCCGGCCAAAGCTGCTTTTTGGGCGATCGAGTTGGGGTTCGATGCTGTATGGCTTTGGATGCCGGCCATAACTTTGGCCAGACCAGGAGCTGACGCAGCGTAACCGATCCGCCAGCCGGTCATGGCATAGCTTTTTGAAACGCCGTTTACTACGATCGTTAAATCTTTGGCCTTTTCACTAAAGGAAGCGATACTGGTATGGCTGTAGCTGCCGTAGATCAGGTGTTCATATATTTCATCAGAAATAATGTAAATGTTTCGTTCGCAGCAAAAATCGGCAATTACTTTCAGTTCCTCTTTACTATAGATCTGGCCGGTGGGGTTGCAAGGACTGTTTAAGACAAGGGCCTTGCACTTGCTGTTGAAAGCTTTATCCAGCTCGGCCGGGCTGACCTTGAATTGGTTATCCTCACTTGTTTCTATCGGCACGGGTGTGCCGTCGTTTAAACTGATCAGCTCAGGGTATGTGACCCAGTAAGGCACAGGAATCATAACCTCATCTCCCGGGTTGAGCAGGGCTGTAAATACATTACTCAGGGCATGCTTGGCTCCGTTGCTGACAACAATCTGTGCCGGATTGTATTCCAGACCGTTTTCGGCTTTTAACTTAACGGCAATTGCTTCTTTAAGTTCAGGAGTGCCTGCTGCCGGTGTGTAGCGGGTATGGCCTTCATTGATTGCCTTGATCGCAGCTTCCCTGATGTGCAGGGGAGTATCAAAATCAGGTTCGCCTGCTCCGAAGCCGATTACATCGATACCCCGGCTTTTCATATCCTTGGCCTTGCTGTCAATAGCCATGGTTGGCGAAGGATTAATGCCAAGTGCTTTCTTTGATAACATCTTTACTCACCTCGTTTAATTTTTTCCATAACATAAGCGGGCGGAATCCAGAGCAGTTCATTATCCGTCAGCTGGTCCGGATTAACCGGAACCTGGCCGATATTTACTTCCCAGTGCAGGTGGGGGCCGGTAGCGTAACCGGTCATGCCTACAGTGCCGATTTTCTCACCGCGTTCAACAGCATCACCTGCTTCGACTGCAAGCGAGTGCAGATGCATGTATGTGCTGGACAGGTCCATCCCGTGGTCGATGATGATCGTGTGTCCGCCGGAAAGCAGAAACTCTGACAGCCTGACTATGCCGCGGTTAGGGGCAATGATCGGTTCGCCTTCGTCAGCAGCTATATCTATTCCGGAGTGTCTCCGTGGCGGATTTTGATTGATAATTCTCACCGCTCCGTATTCGGAGGTGATTTGCCCATCCAAGGGAGTGATAAACCTTTCAAGCCACAGGGGGTAAGGCTCAGTTGTTTCGCGGGCCCGGCGCACTTTATCGCGGTCTTCAGCCAGGCGCTCTGCCGTCCAACCCGCAGTCCGGCTTGCCGGCATACTGAAACGCGAAGTCAGGAACTCTTTAGCGGCGATCAAAATTTCTGCTGACAGGTTGTCACTGTTTGGTTCGCTGCCGTCAACCTGTACTTCCAGGCGGTAA
>SLHT01000146.1 GCA_007136055.1 Syntrophomonadaceae bacterium | reverse complement strand
GCGATCTCGTTTTCACCGTCAACCCCGATTATTTCATCCACTTCATGATCGAAAAAGGCTCCCGCCTGGCATGAGCCGAGACCGCAGGAAACTGCGGCCAGGGCTGTGTTTTGGGCAATATGGCCGGCATCGAGGTAAATATAGCGGTAAGCCCTCTGTTCATACTTCCACCTTGACCGCTCGATCATTGCGCTCCATACCAGGTTAAAAGCAGCGTCACGCACCATCTTCTGGCCGAGTGCAGCCCGGGCCAGTTCAAGTCCGTAGCTGCCGTCTTTAAGCAGTACCAGCGCATGTATGGGAACCTGGTAGTGATAAACTCCCGGTTTGAAGCCTTCTACATTATTAATCACGCAGTAAGTTTCGATTGGGAAAAGTCCTCCTGCCGACGGCGCTGTGCGAAACTGGTGATACTCTGTGCGCAGGGTGACTCCCTGGGTCGCCCAGAGGACCTGGGATAGTTTGCGGTCTGACAGCGTGGTTGTTTTATAGTTTCGTTCTGAACGTCTTTCCTGCAGTACAGAATAAAGCGGGTCGCCTCCAGTGCGGTCGGGTTTTTCCAGTTCAAACATCTCCAGTTCGGGTGGATAAGTTTTATGTTGGCCAGGCTTGCGATCCCAGTCGAGGGCTCTGCCGCCAAGTTTTTCTCTTTCGTATTTACTCAGGCGCTGAAAATCGTCTCCGTAATTCATTTGCTATGCCTCCTGCCTAATTCGCATATTTAATCCGGTTGCGATTCTTTTCATTTGCCCGGCAAATTACCTTTTGAGCTTTCCCCGGGCGATTAAAGTTACTACTTGCTTAAGCTGTTTCATAGTTATAGTGTTACAACTATTCTTGGTTTTTCTGTAGATTCCTTTTCGGTTAGTCTTATTTTCTACACAATTAACTTTTGTCCGCTTCGTTTGCCATTTTGCTGTAATTTATATAATATATTGATGTGGAGAAAACTAAATGGTATTGAGGAGTTGTAGTTATGGAAAACCGACTCTTACAATGCTGACCGTAAAAGATGGCAAAACGGTTGGCGACTTAATGGCTGATGATGTTTCTTTGGTTTATATTTTTAAGCAGGGGTTGGTCATTTTAACTGGCTGCTCCCATGCAGGTATTATCAGCATTATTGAAGCAGCTAAACAAATAACCGGTATCAATGATGTTAACGCAGTGATCGGTGGTTTCCACCTTATTGATGCCGAAGATGAAAGGATCAATAAAACAGTCGGAGAACTGGCGGCGTTATCTTCGGGCATGATATACATCGGACACTGCACCGGTTTAAGAGCGGAGACAAAATTGCTGCAGGAATTTGGCAACCAGTTTGAAAAATTTTACACAGGGATGACGATAACAATCTAAAAAAAGGAGAGAGTAATACTTTGAACATTAAAGAAATTTACGATTATGTCGTAGCGCAGGGCATTGAAAAAGACCCCCGTAAACCTGAAGGGGTTAAAGAAGTATTGGAAAGAGTTAAAAAGAAATATGATGATCTTAAAGAAGAAGAGAAGAAAGAATTTGATCAGGAGTCTTTAACGAATCCCTATAGTGATACGCGTATTTTATGCGGAGACCCTGACGCAAAAGTGAAACGACTGATGGTCGGGGTTGATATCGAGGTTGGAGAAGTTATGCTTGCCGAGCGGTTGGGAGAGAAGGGTAATCCGGTTGATTTAATTATGACCCACCATCCTGAGGGTAAAGCACTTGCCAAGCTGCATGATGTTATGCACATGCAGGAAGATATTATGGCCCGCTACGGGGTGCCGATTAATGTGGCAGAATCTTTAATGGCTTCACGGATCAGTGAGGTTAAACGCGGTTTGATGCCAATCAACCATAACCGGGCTATTGATGCGGCGAAACTCTTAAATATTGCCATGCTCAGTGCACACACTGTGGCCGATAACCAGGTTACCAATTATTTACAGGAGCTGTTTGATGATGAAGAACCAAGGACCCTGGGCGACATTCTCAAGCTGTTAAAAGATATTCCCGAGTATGCCGAAGCAGTCAGGCACAGCGCCGGGCCTGATATTGTGCTGGGCAGCAAAGAACGCAGGGCAGGAAAAATCCTGGTCGATATGACCGGTGGAACCAGCGGTTCAGAAAATGCTTACGCAAAGTTATCACATGCTGGCATAGGCACCATTGTCGGTATGCATATGAGTGATAAGCACCGTAAACAGGCTGAAAAAAGTCATGTCAATGTAGTCATTGCCGGGCACATTGCCAGTGACTCTGTCGGCATGAACCTGCTCTTGGACGGTATTGAAAAACAGGGGGTTGAAGTCATCACCTGCTCAGGCTTGATCAGGCACAAGCGCAGCTAAATATTCAGGCGAACCCTGGCGTCGAGAGCCATTATCCCTTTTATTGCGGGGAAGACCCGGACAGGGTTAATGTCAAGTTCCTTGATCCCGGGGAAGTCTGCCAAAAGGTGAGATGTGCGCACTACAAGGTCAATAAAAGCATCCTTGTCTCCCCCGGCCTGTCCGCGGGAACCTTCGAGGATTTCCGCAGACTTCAGGTTTTGCAGTCGTTCTCTAACCCTTTCTGCCCGTGCAGGGCAGATTATGTTGGCCACATCTTTAAATGTTTCAATATAGATACCGCCCATTCCGAAGTAGACAACCGGGCCGAAGGAAGGGTCCCGGCTGCCGCCGACAAACATATCGTAACCTTCAGTAGCCATCTTCTGAATCCTCGCCCCGCAAAAAAGGGCATCTTTTTTAAGCTGCAGCAGGTTTTGATGAATGGTTTGAAAACCTTGCCTGACCTGCTCTTCATTTTGCAGGTTCAGGAGGACCCCACCTGCATCTGATTTATGCAGGGCGTCAGGTGAAATTACTTTCATCACAACCGGAAATCCAAGTTCCAGGGCATGGACAGCAGCTTCATCTTCAGTTGCAGCAGTCCGGGACGGAACCGTTTCTATGCCGTAAGCGTTAAGCAGTTCAAGGGCTTCTTCACCATAGTCACCCTGTTTACCCTGCATCCAGCGCCTGGCGGTAGAGCTGTCAATGCTACCTGGACGAGTTATTGTTTCTTGTTCCTCAAGGGCGTTTTTATTTTCATAGTAGCGCATTTGGAAAGCCAGAGCGGACACCATTTCTTCCGGGCTATTAAATATTGGAAATTCGACGTAACGTTTGGCCTGCTGGATCATACTGGTAGGTCCGAAGAGGCAAATGCCCAGCGGTTTTCCTGCTGACAGGATCGAGCCCCAGGCTTCTTTTGAAAGGTCGGTCAGGAACATTTTTTGAAAAATATTTTCACCCTGGGGCATCTGCGGGCGTTGACTGATATAGATTGACCCATCAACCTGCTCCGAATGCATTACCGAGTAAAGCACATGAGCAGTAAGTTGGGGATCGTAGATGTCGCCCATGTCTAAGGGGTTGGAAAAATTGATTACCCCTGCGTTACTAAACTGTTTTAGGCTGTCGTAGAATTTGCTACCCATATCGGCAAATTTAAAACCGGCTTTTTCACAGAGATCGGCGCTTAGGACGGCAAAGCCACCTGCGGGGCTCATCACCATAATTCTCCGTCCTTTCATCGGCGGTAGCTGAAAAGCCTTGGCTACCTCAATAAAGTCCAGGAAGTTGTTGATGCGGATAACCCCTGCTTCCTCGAAAGCAGAGTCGATGATATCTTCGTCGCTGCTTAACGCGGCGGTGTGGCTCATAGCTGCTTGCTTGCCTGCGCTGGTAGTGTTAGCTTTATAGACGACAATTGGCTTGTCTATACTCCTTGCTGTTTCGATAAACTTTCTGCCTCGGTCAATGCTTTCCAGGTAGAGACAAATAATTTTTGTTTGCGGATCACTTCCATAGTATTCTAAAAAATCGACCTCGTCTAAATCGAGTTTATTACCGATGCTGGCAAACTTGGCCAGGCCGATTTTTTCATCGAATAGATAGTTCAACATAGTCAGGGCGACCCCGCCGCTCTGGGAGATAATTGACATCTCGCCCTTTGGGGCTTTGTGCAGGGCTACGAAAGGAAGGCAGAGCCCGTTATCAGTATTGGCTACTGTGACACTGTTCGGGCCAACAAAACGGATTCCGTATTTCCTGGCAGTAGCCAGAAGTTCGTCTGCAAGTTTTTTACCTTCTTCACTGTATTCAGAAAAGCCGCCCGAGGGAATGGCCATGCGCCTGATCCCAAACTTTCCGCAGCGTTCCATGATCGGTGGTATAATCTGGGCTGGGATCATACAGTAAGCCAGATCAGGTATTTCAGGCAGGTCTTCAATATTTTTATACATCCGGATTCCGTCTACATGAATATCATCGCTTCTTTCATTTACACCGAAGATTCTGCCCCGGTAACCCCAGCGCAATAAATTTTCCAGGGTCAGCCTTGGTATATTGGTTGGTTTTGACGACAGGCCGATAATGACAATTGATTCAGGATAAAATAGTTTTTGCATGAGAGCCTCCTCTGTATGTAAAAACTTTAAGTTTAATTAAGCACACCTGTAATTTTACCATAAAAGGGGCCGCTAAATAGTAATATGTTTGGTGCTAGTAACCGGGTCTGCCTCTAACATTATTCTGGGTGGGATGATATAATCATATAAGCATTTTAGGCTTAGTGGGGTGAAGTTAAAAGGTGAGTGAAAACAAAAAAAGAGCTGTGATATTCTCATGGTTCAAACAGATCGTCCTGGTTATCCTGGTCACATTGTTTGTCAGTGTCCTGGTTATTCAGACTTACGATATCAACGATGTTTCTATGCAACCTACCTTTGACCCACAGGGCAACCGGGTCATGGTATTTTTGACCCCATATATTTTCGGAGCCAAACCGGATCGTGGCGATATCGTAATTATTGACAGCAAGGTCAACAGGGAAAGAACTTTTTCGGATCGCTTTCATGAAAGCCCGATTGTTTCGATTATAAAGGGGGATTTTAATGAACACCTCTGGGTCAAGCGGGTTATTGGTCTGCCGGGTGATAAAGTTGCGTTTAAAAACGGAAAAGTTCAGCTCAATGGTGAAGAACTGGATGAAGATTACACCACAGGCAAAATCAATAATGCTTTTGAGCCAACCTTAGTTCCTGAAGGATATATCTATGTTATGGGGGACAACCGTAACAGAAGCAGTGACAGCAGGCAAATAGGACCTGTGCCGGTCAGTAATATCCAGGGCAAGGTCATCCTCCGCTTTTTCCCCATTAACAAAATCACCACTTATTGATTAAAGCAAAAAAGAATTTGAATACAGAGGGACAGTTTCGATAGCAGCCTGTGCATGTGCCGGAGGAAATGTGATGATCAGTGCAGTTGAAATGGTTAAAAAGGATTTGAATGGTTTCGCGGATGCTGAAAAAGCAGCTTTTCTGCCCAAATTTTTTCAGGCTTTTCCGGGCGGTTACGGAGAAGGAGACCGGTTTATTGGGGTTACCGTTCCTAACCAGCGTAAGATTGCCCGCAAATACTACAGGGAACTTTCTTTGAAAGGCCTCGAACTGCTGATCCGCGACCCGTTGCATGAATGTCGCCTTACAGCGATTTTCATCCTGGTTCTCAAGTATGAAAAAACGAAAAGAGAAGATGAACGGGAAGAATTGGTAAAAATTTATCTAAACAACCTTGCGTCAATCAATAATTGGGATCTTGTTGATTCATCAGCATATAAAATCCTTGGGTCCTATCTTTTTAAAAAGGACAGGAGCCTGCTGTACAAATTAGCCAGCTCAGGTAAGATCTGGCAGGAACGGATTGCCGTGATCAGCACAATGTACTTTATCCGTAATAATGATTACCATGATACTTTAAAGCTGGCAGAGATGATGTTTAATCACGAACATGATTTAATTCATAAAGCAGTTGGTTGGATGTTGAGGGAAATCGGCAATCGTCACTTTGAAGTTGAATATGACTTTTTGAAGTCACATTACCATAACATGCCTCGGACCATGCTGCGCTATGCTCTAGAAAAATTTTGTCTGCTTCTGAGGAAGAAATTTCTAACGGGACAGCTTTAAACCTAAGCATTTATTTGAGTTGCCTGGCTGCGGGCCCATTTTAGACCATATAAGGCGGAAAGAAAAATGAATAAAGCTAAAAAAAGAAAAGGCACTAATTTCATCTTTAAACTGTTTATAATTGTGCTTGCAGTTTTTCTTATGGCAGGGATCGTTTTTACATACTACCCGGCGCTTTTGTTTAGTATGCCTACCGGAGTAACTGCTTCTGTTTCAAAACAGCAAATTGGCGGTGCTGCGGAAGGCGAAACCGTCAATATCGCCCTGCTTGGTTTCGACAGGCCGACATCAGGCGGCCGAGAGGGCAGTCTGTATCGTCCCGATACGATCATGATCGCAGCAATTAACCTGCGCCGGGGCGAGGTTAACATTGTCAACATCCCGCGGGACAGTTACGTGCAGATCTATGGCACTGATC
>SLHT01000273.1 GCA_007136055.1 Syntrophomonadaceae bacterium | reverse complement strand
ACGTTACGCACCGTCCAACTGGGGGTATATATGTAAAATTGTTGACCTATATCAAAATAATACCGACTCATGCCATATAGAAGCACATAAATCAAGCCTGTAAAAACTGCGTATAGTATTTTTTTCTTCAAGCTGACTTTACTAATTCTCTCTACCTCCAGCACAATGAGAAATTCAAATAGGGGCTGCTCAATTCAGGATGGTCAGGTAACATCGCTAACAGACGTCCCGCCTGGTCACACTAATTGAGCTGTAGGTTAAAGATTAACCTTTCTTCTGTATTTATTTCTGATTAAGAAACCGGCTGCAATCAAGAAATAGATTGGAGTAAAGTTCAAAAAAATGTCCCGAAAAGCATCGGGATGCAGCTCTATGAAATAGCCGCTAACCCATAAGAGTCCAAAAATGATACCCATGGTTGCGATGTAATGTATTGCAAACATTGCCCACAGGGGCCAGCGGGGCAATATGTTAAACATGAGGATACTGCCAATCCCGATAGCGGTAACTGCAAAACGGGCCAGCAGGTGGAAATGTGTCTCTGTGGTTCTTCCAACCAATAATGCGTAGCCGGAACTGGCTATGGTGAGCAATGTATAAACAATACAGATAAGTATTAAAGCGCTTTTCCAGTTAATGTTAATGCGCATAGCTTAAACAGTTCTCCTTCCGGTGTTTCATAAAGATCAATAATTATTATCTCCTCGGTGAATTGATTAAAAGACATCTATACTATAACCTAAAACCTCATATAGACACTACCATAAGACTGCAAGAGGCAGTATTGGAGTGATTGTATTTTGGCGAAGAGCTATCGCTGTTTCCCATCAATACGATCACAGATAATCACCTCCATAGATAATCATTGACCGGTTTTTTCCGGCTCAACAGGTTTGCGGTAAAGCAAATAAACTATGATCACACCGAATATAAAAGTTGAAATTGCTGTTTCGATCATATGGCTGAAGCGGATGCTGGCAAGGGGCATCAGCGGGTTAGCCAGGATATGGCCACTATTTTGGGGAACACTAAAGAAAAACCCTACCAGCAGGGCTGTGGATAACCTGCTCCACTTGGAACCGTATATTACCGGCAGGGCAAATATAGCCCACATCAGGCCTCGGAGTGCCTGGAAGGGAAACAGACCGGGTTCATGTCTTAGCGTGTTAACGGTATGCTGCCAAAATGGCAGGGCATCCCCGGGACTGCCGTAAAAAGCCCTGAGCTCCGGGTTCTGCCAGGCGATGAAATAGCCGGCAGTCCAGTAAAGTATGATATAGGCGGCCGCAATTAAAATCGGTTTATAGACCCATTCTTTCAGGGTTTTAACCGGTTCAAGCGAGACGGCCGGTTCATGATCCGCCTTTGCTTTACCCAGGAATAGGACAGCAATAGGAATCAACAATAATGGAACTGGCAAACCCATAATAAAAAGACGCGGCAGCAGTTCATCTGATACCGTGACAGCGGTTAAAAAATACCACGTCTCGATCTGCATGATGAATGTTACTGCCCCGTAGTAGGCAAAAGCAAGACCAAAGGCCAGCTTCCAACCACGGTATCGAGAGCTTTCGATTAAAGCAATAATCAGCAGTGAATTCAACACGCCCATAAGCAGCAAACCAACCTGGGGCGAAACCATACCAGGTTCTGTGGGCAAATCGGGGATCAGCGTATCAACGGCCAGTGAACCGGCAACAAAAAAGACGATATAAAGCAGCATTAGAATAAAAAACCTGCTAAAATAATATAGAGCCCTGTTGTTTACCATATAAAGTACCTCTTTAATGCATTCTGTAGGCTAGACATATAAATGCCTGCTGCCTAAGTTATAAGACTGTTCACCAGTATCAAATAAATTCTACCACACTCCTGGAATGAGGCGGTATTGAACAGTCGAAGTATAATCCCGGTAACCGGGCAGATTGTTCTGCAAAAAAAAATCTTCAAGAGCTGTGCTGACTATAGCTTGAAACCACAATAATTGCAGGAACTAGCGCAGCCCCCTCTTTTCACAATATAGCTTGTCTAATAACATAAATTACGGTTTGAATAATTATCTACTATATTTTACAGGCGATCAATAAGAATCTTTATAATAGGGCCCTACAAGGGGGATGGAAAACTATTTGAAGGATTGTTTGCCAAGCTTTTCCAGTGGGCCGTCTCACGCGACCTACTGCGCTTTCCCGAAACAAAAACTATCATTATATATCATGACAACCCGGATATAACTGATGAAACAAAACTGAGGGCGAGCGTTTCAATCTCTGTCCCTCCTGATATAGCAGTTGATGGCGAGATTGGCAAAATGGTTTTACCAGCTGGCAAATATGCCCTGGCCCGCTTCGAACTCAGCGACCAGGAATACCAGGAAGCCTGGGACTGGGTTTACAGGACCTGGTTACCCGAAAGTGGTTACCAGCCTGACGACCGTCCCTGCTTTGAATTGTATCATAACGATCCTAAAACCCACCCGGAAGGAAAATCGATAGTCGATATCTGCATCGGCGTTAAGCCATTGTAAAAAAACAGTAGTATCAGCCAAAGCGGGGGGGGCTCACTCCCCCCCCCGCTTTACTGCTTACCTTGAAATGGGAAAACGCTTCTTATAGGTGATAGTCCTCCAAACCCATTCCATTGGGCCAAATCTGAATTTTTTCATCCATATGTTGCTCAAGAAAACCTGTAGCAGAAAGATAGCAGCAGTCAGTAACTTTCCTCCAGTTGTATTAATATGATGCTGTTTTAATTGGCGCAGCAATCCTTCATACAGCATGCCTGCTTTTTGCAGATATTCCTGGTTAGTACGAATCCCTATAATTTTTTCATCAGCCATCTTAATCACTCTCTCTATGCACTGATCATGCAGGTAACCGTCATCAAAACGATAAGTATAGAAATACCAATTTAGAACATAGCGGTTAACTTCAAACTGCTCCATTTATTACACCCTTTCCTAATTTCGTTAGCATTGATCTGCCATGTGTATCATATGTTTGCACAGCTACAACTTTGATATCGAAAAATAAGATGATATAATTAGCAGATGAAAATGTTAAATGGCTGAAAAGTAATGACACGGGGTAAACTGATGGGGAATACTATTAGAATAGAAATGGCAACAGTAGATCAGTTGGATGAATTATTAGCAGTTTTTCTTTCGGCATTCAAAGATGAAGCAACAACAGCGGCTTGGCTCGATCTTGCCTCCGAAAAGCTAAGAAGAACTTACGGGACACTGGTAACAACAAAGTTTAAGCTATACCTGGAAGCAGGTAACCCAATATTCGTAGCAATTGATAATAAAGCTATTTTGGGGTTAATTATATTGAAGCTGCACCATGTAAAAACATCTAAAATTAAAGCTGTGAAGTTCATTACACCCAACTTGCCAAGGCTTATGGTTCTAATACCTCATTTCATTAGGGGTGTTCGTATGGGTATGGCTGATGCAACAAGATTACCTGAAAACCTGCCTCGAAATCATGATGTTTTAGAGGCTATAGCAGTCCATCCAGAACATCAGGGTAAAAAAATTGGCAGAAAGCTTCTTGACCACGCGCACGATTATCTTCATGATAATAGTTCACCCGGAATTTACCTGATGACGGGGGAAGAAAAGAACAGGCAGATTTACGAACGTTTTGGTTATATGTTAATGGAAGAAAGGGATACACAAAACTTTAAGTCTTACCACTTGTATCTTTCATTGACTACTCGATAGAAATATTTTGACCTCTTCTGACTCCCATTGATTTAATCATCATGATATTTAGCCAAAACTTCTACAGACCAGAAAAATAAAGAGAATCTGAGATACGAGGTAGAGCTGAGGAATGATTAAGCAAAAAAAATCACCCATACCATTTATTCTATTTATTTGTGCGGCAGCTATCTCCCTGCCGGTATCCGGCGCAGCTTATGAAAGTAAGCCTTTGGATGAATTAATAACACACTTTGGGCAGCGCATCCCTGCTTTGATGAACAACTATAACATCCCAGGGGTTGCGATTGCCCTGGTTGAAGATGGCGAAACAGCCTGGGTAAAAGCATACGGTTATGCCGATCTTGAGGAAGGCAGAACAATGACCGGTGATACTTACTGCCGGGTTCAGTCCATTTCCAAGTCAGTCACCGCCTGGGGAGTACTGAAGCTTGTTGAACAGGGCAAGATCTCATTGGATAGCCCTTACCTGCAATACATTACTGACTGGACATTTCCAGACTCGGAGTACCCGGTAGAAGAGATAACCGTAAGACAGCTATTAAGCTTAAGCGCCGGGATGCCACTCGGCAATGTGGTTCAGCGCTTCTCCCCTACTGATGAAGTGCCCTCCATTCGAACAGTTTTAAGCGAAGAAGCCATTGCTTTCCAGGAGCCCGGAACATCTTTTCATTATTCAAATGTGAGCATCAACTTACTGGAACTGCTGATCGAGGAAGTTAGCGGTCGCGATTTTGCAGACTATATGCAGGAAGAGATTCTAAACCCCCTGGAGACGCACCATTCCAGTTATACATGGAGTAAAGATTTTGAACCACCAGTGCCTAACGGTTATGATTTAAAAAACAGGCCGGTGCCTGTCTATGTTTACGCTGGAAAAGCATCGGGCGGACTCTTTGCCAGCGCCGAAGATATTGCCAGCTTTGTCTCTGCCGGCATGACAGGGCTCTATCAAAAAAATCATGATGTACTGAAACCGGAAACAATTGAAATACTATATCAACCCCAAGTTGAGATGTCCGGATTTTACGCTCAAGCTTTTAATTATTACGGCCTGGGGCACCTGATTGAAATACTTCCTGACGGTACTACAGCCGTTTCACACAGTGGCCAGGGAGCAGGCATAATGACCCACTTTCACTCGGTACCGGAAGACGGGAGAGTTATTGTTATCCTTACCAACAGCCAGAGAAGCTGGCCTTTAATAGGTTACATATTGAGCGACTGGGCCGAATGGGCAGGGTACGGCTCTGTAGGAATGGGAAAGATAATATGGGGTAAGATTATTCTGCGTGTTTTGGTCGGCCTGATTCTTATACTGGCGCTCTGGCAAGCTTTTCGTATATGTAAAGGGCTTCTATCCGGTAGCCGCAATTATTCTTCTCCGTTGAAAGAGCTTACCCTGTTGAGATCACTTCAATTCATATTATTTATTATATTGATAGCAGGATTACTGTGGGCTATTACCCGGCCATACCTGAATATAACTTCTCTAATGCCCGTAGTTTCAGTTTGGCTCGGCTACACAATCCTGATTGCAGCCCTGGTTTTGCTTGGTTCAGCACTTTTCCCAGCAGCCAAGTTGAAAAAAGAACTTGATAAATAAGTATCGGTGATTTGAAACTTACCTGAATGGAATGGTAACTGTATAATGAAGTACGCCAGGAAAATACCTCAGGCTGACCCCGAACTTAGAGAAGCCCTGCTGGCTGAAGGATGGAAAATAATAAAGGAACCTCAAAGCTTGTTTTTTGCCTTTATATTTGCCATTCCTTTTATGATTATCAATGCTTTGATGTGCTATTTAATCTTATTACTTTTGAACCCATCTTACACGAACATGATTAATGATTTTCTTTTTTCTGGCTCGTGGTCTTTTACAATCAGGTTTGACAATATTATCTATGTATACCTCTTTGTAATTGCTCACGAATTTGTTCATTTATTATTTATCCCAAACTTCTATAGGTCAGAAAAAACCTATATTGGCATTAAGCCATGGGGAGGTTTTGTGTTTTCAACTGAAAAGTTAAGCAAAGGCAGATTTCTTTTAGTAACGATTGCCCCTTTTGTTGTTATTTCTGTCCTAATACCCATTATTTTAGGACTTTCAGATTTACTAAGCGGTTTTTTGTTGTTTTTAGTCTTTCTAAATGCCTTCGCATCATCAGTAGATATTTTAAATGCTACCTTAATAGCAACCCAGGTGCCGAACGGCAGTAGTATAGTTAATAACGGTTTTGAGACATACTTTAGGTTGCCTTAACCAGGTGGAAAGGAGTAAATACCACAAACCATTTTTTTATAAGATAAAATTGCCAGATATATACTATGCATACAGAAAACCGTTCCTGGAAATAAATAAATTCTGAAAGGAGTGAGTAATAATGGAATATGTCGGTCTTTTGGCACCGATTGCTTTTGTTTTTGCTTTAGCAGCACTGGCCCAGGTAGGTTCACTGAAAAATGAAGTTGAAAAGCTTAAAGAAGAGCTGCAGTCGAAAAAATAATATTTTGTAGATCATATACGAAAGGAAGATATGGATTGAAACAATATGAATATAAGTGTGTGTTCATTTGGGGCCTGGGTGAGGCTACGACCAGGAGGCTAAACGAATATGGCCGGGAAGGCTGGGAACTTGTTGAAGTAGTTTGGTGCTGGCATTATTTCAAGAGAGATGTTTAACAGGACTATCTTGAATATGTTGT
>SLHT01000051.1 GCA_007136055.1 Syntrophomonadaceae bacterium | reverse complement strand
CAGAGCCTAAGCCTCAATCACAACCAGAACCAGAGCCTAAGCCTCAATCACAACCAGAACCAGAGCCTAAGCCTCAATCACAACCAGAACCAGAGCCTAAGCCTCAATCACAACCAGAACCAGAACCAGAGCCTCAACCAGAACCTAAGCCTCAATCACAACCAGAACCAGAACCAGAGCCTCAACCAGAACCTAAGCCTCAATCACAACCAGAACCAGAACCAGAGCCTGTACCTGAACCCGTAACTTCCGCTCCTGTCACTTATAGCTGGGGATCTTCAGGAAGTTACACTTTCAGGATGAAGGTAGATGTTACCAATAACGGAGCAGATATCTCGCGCAATGTTCAAGTTTCAGTGCCCCTGCTTGAAAATAGATCACCGTACCAGGTAACAACCTTAAAGTCAGTTAACTACGATGTTATATCTACTTCCGGGCGGGCTAAAACCTTTAATCTTGGAGACGTAAATCCCGGAGAAACCAAAACAATTGTCGCTGATTTTAATATAACTTTACATGCAATTTCTATTAACTCTACAAACGAAACTGTAGAAAATGCCCGCAAAGCTTATGATCAATATGCAGGAAACGGTAATTGCCGCACTCTGGCCAGGGGTTTTATCAGCATGGCCCAGAAAAATGGAATTACAGCACGTGAAGTAATCGGTTATGCGCGTCCTCGACACGGGCCGTTGACTTCCGGTTCCCTGGAGGGAACCCGCCATAGCTGGGCAGAATTTTATGTCGAGGACCTAGGCTGGGTACCTGTAGACCTGACCTTCCAGTATTTTGGTGAATTACCGCATACCTCGCATGTAATAGAAAGCTACAGTGACCAGTCAATTAAAGTGAACTTTTCAGGCGGTAGTTTAAGCGCCTCCTGGAGCAACTTTATTCTGTAAATGCTTAAATTACAGCTGTCAGACTGCTGGCATATTAACCTGCAAAAGTCGAATAATAGTAGGGAGCTGGTTTAAAAGCCGCTCCCTACTATTATTCGTATTACTAAGAGCATTAATGGCGCTGCCTGAAGCCTGACTGCTCTTACCTTTAGCGATAATAAACAAAGGCGCCCATTTTCCCGATATCTGAAATTATTTGACAAAGGTTAGCCGTTGCGCTAACATTAGTATAATAATTAAGCTTATTAACCTGATCGAAAAGGCAAACCTTCCGAAAGAAAGGGGCGCAAAGCTAAAGGGTCTAAAGCTCTTAAGAGAGCCATGACAGCCTGGCAACCGAAACAGGAATTTTTTTAAACAGGACAAGTGGATAAGGCAATTAAGTTGGCAGCATGGTTATTGCCGCCTTTTAAACTAAAGAATCCGAAAAACTCGACCGACAAAGGCAAACCACCCGAAAGGGAGGGACGCAAAGCTAAGGGGTCTAAAGCTCTCGTTTAAGAGCTATGGCAGCCTGGCTACCGAAACGGGTATTCTAGTTTCAAATTTGTCGGTCCCTCTGAAGGAGGGACTTTTTGATCAAAAATAATGGCGAGTGGGCTAAGAGCATATGCATCTGCTTGATAGCAGGCCTGATAATGTTTGGCTCTGCTGAATACCTTCTGTCAGATAACAATCAGACCATCTACACCGGTAGCAGTGTTATGGCTGCTTTTGAAAACAAGGCTTTAACCGATCAGGAATTAGAAGATGAGTTGGATGAAAACCCTTCCGTTATTGAAGAAACTCAGCATAAAGCTGCTCCTGATCCAAAAGTGGCTATTGTGCCGGAAAATGATAATTCTGCTTCATCAGGCGAGCAAAAAAATACCGCCGTCGAACCTGTTGAAGAAAACACCAGGATCGAAGAAATCAAAAGTCAATCAGCCGGCCACAAGAAAGAAGCTGCAAGTATAAACAGCAGCCTTGAAGAAAACAGCATTGACCAAATTAATAAAACTATTACAGCAGAGAATGCTGAGCCATCAGTAAATGTAAATGTTGATACAAATGCTGAAAAAGAGGCAGAAGAAAACCAGGCAGCGCCTGTCCCTGCAGCCGAACCAGTAACTTACTCTCCTGCCACTTATAACTGGGGTTCTGCGGAAAACTATACTTTCAGGGTTGAGGTAAAGGTTACCAACAACGGGGCAGACCCCTCGCGCAAAGTTAAAGTATCCGTGCCCCTGCCTGAAAGCAGCTCTCCCTACCAGGTAACATCCTTAAAATCAGTTAACTATAGTGCTGTATCCACTTCCGGGCGGGCTAAAACCTTTAACCTTGGAGATATAGCTTCCGGTGAAGCCAAAACAGTTAATGCAATATTTAACATAAGTGTGCGCCCGGTTTCCGTTAATTCAACTAACGAAACAATAGAACGCGCCCGCGAAATCTATGAACAATTTGCGGGTAGCGGTAATTGCCGCACTTTGGCCAGGGGCTTTATCAGCGAGGCGCAGGATATTGGCATCAACGCACGTGAGGTGATCGGTTTTGCGAATTCTCAGCGCGGGGCAATGACCTCTGGTTCACTGCAGGGATACCGTCACAGCTGGGCAGAATTTTATGTCGATGGTCTTGGCTGGGTTCCGGTAGACCTGACTTTCCAGTATTTTGGTGAAATACCGCATGCTTCGCACATTATAGAAGGCTACAATGAGCAGTCTATAACTGTAAAGCATTTTGGTGGCAGCTTAAGTGTCAACTGGAAGAACTACATTCAGTAAATAACCCTGGCCTTTACATAATCCATTAGCCAGAAATCCAAATTATAGGCGGAAAAACCTCTTTGCAGCCAACTTGCCGGAGGTTTTTCCGCCCTTTATTTTGAATACAGTTTTAGCGGGAGATTGAAATAATCGTAAATATTGGAAATACGGGTAGAATTTTATGAATAATATCTGTTATAATAGCCATAACTGCTATACCGATAAGGGGGGTAGCTATGTATTTGCTGTTAGTTGGTAATGATTTATTGTCTTCGGCGGAAATACGGGAAATGTTCGGTCAGTCACCTGAAGATACCGATATAATAAACTGTCTTTCTGCTGCTACTCTGCTAAGAACTGCTGAAAAGCTTAACCCCGACGTTATTATTGTAGACTATGCAATGGTCCAGCGCGAACAGGAAAAGTATTTTGTAAATTTACGCACGAAGAGCAGAGAATCTCATATTTTAGCTTTACTTGACCCTGACAACCATGAAAAATTGTACAAGGTTATAGAAGATGGCGGTATAGATGATTACATTGTCAAGCCTATGAGGAAAGAAGATTTGCTGACCCGCGTACAGATCGCCGCAAAAAGGAAAAAAGAAGGCCGCAATTTAGCTGAACCGGATAGGCCTAAAGCAGAAGACAGCAGCGACCGATTACCTGATCTTCATGAAACTGGTCCCCATGCAAGTGAATCAGAGCCCGATTTGGATCAAGAATTATTTGCAGAAGCTGAAATGGACGACATAAGCGATGAAAGTGACTCATTGCAGCTAGATGATCAAGAGGAAGTTTTTGAAGACGAAACAATCAAAAGCCCATATGAAAATGATCATTCAGAATTATGGTTTGAAGAAGAGACCCCGGAATCAAAACCTGAAGCCGAAGAAGAGCCTGCTTTTGAAGATGATTTGAAAGAATATTTAAGTGAAGAAGAATTTGCCTCAGACCAGGATCTGAAAAGCGAACTTGAAACGCCAGAGTTAGATAGCTATGACTTTGACGACATCATGTCTGAAGAGGTTAAAGAGCCTTTTTACGATGAAGAGATTACAACACATCCACAGACTGCCGGCTCTGGCATATTTGATGATATTCCTTCAGTCGAACCAACTAATAATGTCGGACAAGAAAGTCCACCCGGCTCATTCGGGGAAGATGAGGATTTTAAACCCGTAGAGCAGGATATCGCAAGCAGAAATGACAGCTTTAAATCATTTGAAGAGATAATTACAAGCCCTCCTGAAGATGATATGTGGGGCCATTCCAGAGAGGAATTTTCAAAGCCCGAATCAGAAGATGCCGGGCCGGCGGCAGATAAACCGGCTTCAGAATTATTTGATAGCGATATATCGCCAGCTGCTTCGCAAGAACAAATGAAAGCAGATTCGAGCCTGCAGCCTGAAGAGGATAATAACTTTGATAATCTCTTTGATGAAAAACCTTGGCCTGCCGAACAACCTTTCAAACGCAAGGATATAAGAGAGTATTCTTCACTGCATGGTGAATCAGCAGATGAATTTCTTTTTGGCAAAAGCACTCAACGAGATGAAAACTACGACAAAACGGAACCGGACGAGTTTAGCGATCACTACGAAGATCACTTTGAAGGGCGCTTTGACGATGACTATGACGATAAGCCGAAAAAACACGGTCGCCCCCAAAAGGCTAAAAATGGCAGGAGCGGCTTTGCCAGGGTTTTAAGCTTTTTTGGCAACATCTTATTTGTCCTTCTGCTGCTGTTTATGGCTACACTTTCTTTTTTTCTGATCCAGAGCAGGATATCAGGAGGAGTTCCGCAGGTAGCCGGCTACCAGATGTATATTGTTTTAAGTGGCAGTATGAGCCCTGAATTTGATACAGGCAGCCTCGCTTTTGTCCGTGAGACAGAAACAGATCAGCTTGGTGTCGGTGACATCATAACCTACCGCAGCCAGGCAGACTCTGATTCATTAACTACTCACCGGATAGTCGAAGTGCAGACTAACGAACGCACTCAATTTATTACCAGGGGCGATGCTAACACTGTAAACGATCCCAACCCTGTTCCGGCCGAGAATATTGTCGGTGAAGTAACAGGATCGGTGCCCTATTTAGGTTACATATTTAGCTTTGTCCAAACCCAGCAGGGCTTGATCCTGTTGATATTCGTTCCCGGTGTGTTGATAATTCTCTTTGAGCTGGGCAAAATCATAAAATACCTGACCCAGGCAGATAACGGCAAAAAAAGAGAAATAGACAAAAAGCACTCTCGTTTTGCTGAAGAATAAGATATGCCTGCCATTGGGACGGGTATAATATAAAGCTTTAATATCATTTTAACGCCCCGCCGGTACAACGGCTGACGGGGCGTTACCTTGTAAGGGGCCGATATCCTGTTTATCGTTAGAGAGGCTTAAAAAAGAGGATGTCCTCAATTTCGCCTTTTCGCTTGGCCTGCGGCTTAAATTTTGCCTTGACTCTGCTCCCAATCTGCAGGTCTTCCTCACTGCATTCGCCCAGGCGATGAATGAGCAGGCTGCCTGAAATATTTATGGCAGCAATAATTGATGGCTTTTCTTTCTTTTCCCCGCTTTTAGTTTCATGGACTACGGTAAAGGAAAAAAGCGTACCTTCAGTGCCGACGTCAACCCAGTCTTTATCTTCCAGGCGGGCGAAGCAGCGTTCACAATAAAGCCGGGCGGGAATGTAAGTTTTATTGCAGGTTTCGCACTTTGTGCCAAAAATCTTGCCCTTTTCCTTCAGTTCTTCAAAAAATCGCTGCCCGGCAACCCCTGCCGTATACCTGTTTTTTACCGGGAAATATTCTGCGCCGGGGTTCCAGTAGCGGTTATCGATATTCCTGGTGTTTCTTTCCAGTATGGCCATCTTCATCCCTCCTTTAAATTGGCTTAAAGTACTTGATGTCAGTAATTGAGCCGGTGCGTTCCTTCTCAGGCTTCCAGACCGCTTTTACTTTCATGCCGATTTTGATTTGATCGGGTTCGACTTCCCCCAAAAGGTGCATAATTCCCATGTCCTGCGAGGCGCCGTCAATTTCAATTACCGCCGGCAGGTGCGGTTTTTCGCCTTCCTTAATCCTGCTCGCATCCCAGTGCACATGGCAGATCGAAAAAGTGTTGACAACACCTGTATCCTTTACGTAGCGCCATTCAGCGCAGGGTATATAACAGAGTTCGCAGAACATGCGCGGTGGAAGCATTATCCGCCTGCACTTGCGGCACTCAGTGGCTATAATCTTGCCCTTTTTTAACTCTGCCAGGTAACGGTTGATCGCAACACCCGTATCCCAGGCGTAAGCGCAATCCAGGCTGTCTTCGGTGATAAATATTTTTCCCGAGCGGATATCCTGATCGGTAAGAGCAGTTCCACCCGAAACTTTAACTTTTTCCTGCATATTTATAAAGCCTCCTTTACTAAAGCGGTTAATTATTTTTTAAATCCCCGCTACTACAACAGAGCTGACCTGCATTAAATCGCCCCAGGCCTGGGCTACACCAAGCTTCGGGTTGCCCGGCACCTGGCGCTCATCAGCTTCACCGCGCAGCTGCCAGAAGAGTTCGCACACTTTCATTGTCCCTGCGGCGGCAATAGGGTTGCCTACCCCGAGCAGCCCGCCTGAAGGGCACATCGGCAGGTTGCCGTCTTTGGCAAAATGGCCGTCGCGCAGGAGCTCAACAGTTTTGCCCCGCGGTGAAAGCTGCAGCCCTTCCATGTGATGCAGGGCCTTGTAGCCGAACGGGTCATAGGGTTCGGCAATATTAATCTGCTTGGCAGGCT
>SLHT01000129.1 GCA_007136055.1 Syntrophomonadaceae bacterium | reverse complement strand
GGAAAATATATGGCCTTACCCGGAGGTAGGTGTATACAAAGCCCGCTGTATAGGGGTAAAAAAATGCGGTTATTGCCTCGAGGCCTGCCCTGAAGAGGGCAGTTCTTTTATGGTAGAAGAAGGCCTGGTCACCGCCATTGACCGGGACAAATGCACGAGCTGCCTGGCCTGCGCTGGCACCTGCCCTGCCGACGCCCTGGTCATATGGGGCAGGAGTTATACCGCCGGAGAAGTAGTTAAGGAGATCCTGGCCGATGTCGAATTTTACAATAAATCAGGCGGCGGAGTTACCCTCTCCGGCGGCGATCCACTCGTCCAGTGGCAGTTCAGCTTAGCCGTATTGCAAGAATGCCGCAGGCAGAAAATCCATACCTGCTTAGAGACAGAACACCATGTAGATCAGTCTATCCTGGGGCGCATATACCCCTTTGTTGACCTGGTCATAACCGATATCAAGCACATGGACACGCACAAGCACCGGGAGTATACCGGTGTTGGAAATGAAATAATACTGCAAAATATTATAGAAACGGCGCGAAGGGAAATACCCCTGATCATCCGCATTCCCGTCATATTTGGCCACAACGACGACGAGGAAAATATCAGGGCCACGGCCGATTTTATAGCAGGCAGGCTGGGTAAAAACGTTTTACAGGTTCAGCTGCTGCCCTACAGGCAGCTCGGCCTGGAAAAATATGAATCGCTGGGCCTTGTTTATCCCATGGCAGGCTTCCAGCCCCCGGAGCGGAAAACATGGGAGAAACAAATCTTAAGCCTGGTTGAGCTGCTAAAGAGACATAATATCCCTGCTGTTGCCGGAAGCAGCAGCCTTGGAAGGTCCACCGACTCCGGCTCAGCGAGAAACTATTGTCAAGGGGACGGGGGTGTTGACAACATTTCCAGTGTAGATTAAATTACCTGGTTGTCAACACCCCCGTCCCCCTGGCATATCGTCCCCCTAACACTTGATGTACGCACAACGGCTGTGGTTGACTACCCTGTCAGAAGCTTGTTATACTTGTCTCAAACATCCCCAGGTGGACTTGCTCACCTGGCTTACAGTTGCTCTGGAGGGAAACCATTGGACCATCGAGATTACTTCTCCGACCTGGCACGCCAACCGGGAAATACCGCCCTGGCTGAACTGTTTAAACTGACAGAGCGTCCCGATATAATTTCGTTTGCCGGTGGTTTTCCCGGCCCGGACATGTTTCTCCCCGAGGAGGCTGCAGAGGTAACCAGGCAGCTGCTGGTAGAAGAGCCGTATACCGTGCTCGGGTACAGTCCTACTCCTGGATTCTCTGCCTTGCGGGAGTTCCTGGCCGAGCGTCAGTCACGCCTGGGAATGCCGGCAGCTGCTGGCGAGATACTGGTGACCAGCGGCTCTCTCCAGGGACTGGATATACTTGGGCGGGTGTTCCTGAACCGTGGTGACCGGATTATCGTTGAAGCCCCCACTTACCTTGGAGCACTGAGTACCTTTGCCTCTTATGATGTCAGGATTGATTCAGTTCCCGTCGACACCGAAGGGCTCGACACAGCCCGACTGGCCGCATTACTGGAGCAGCTCCGGCGTCAGGATGCCCTGCCAAAGCTGCTTTACACAGTCCCCACCTTCCAGAATCCTTCCGGCCAGACAATGTCTCACCGGCGGCGGCAGAAACTGCTGGACCTGGCCGGCCGCTACGGGTTCTTAATAATTGAGGACAACGCCTACGGTGAACTTCGTTTTGCCGGGGAGGAAGTACCAACCCTCAAGGCCCTGGATACTGACGAAAGGGTTATCTACCTTGGCACCTTCTCCAAAATTCTTTCCCCCGGAATCCGAATCGGCTGGATTCATACCGCGGGCGAGATCATAGAGCGGGCTGTCCTGGTGCGTCAAGCCATGGACCAGTGCTCGAATTCCCTCGGGCAGCTGCTGGCCCTGGAATTTGGTCGCAGAGGCTTGATTGAGAAGCAAATTAGCAAGACAGTCCACCTGCTTGGGGAAAGGGCCCGGTTAACCCTCGATTTGCTCGCCCGTGAGTTTCCCACCGGAACAACCTGGACCGAACCGGAAGGAGGATTCTACACCTGGGTTTCTCTTCCCCCTGCGGTCGATACAGGGCGACTTCTGTCTCACTGTATTGAGAAAGCCCGGGTCGCTTATGTGGCGGGGGCCGCTTTCTACGCCGGCAAAGGGGGTAATAATCAGATGCGGCTTTGCTATTCGCAGCCCAGTTTGGACGATATTGCCCGGGGAATACCAAGACTGGCAAGAGCTCTGACCACTTTATTTTAGGTAATAGCTGTCCATCTGTTATGTTTCAATAGAAAACACAGAGGGACAAAACACAGAGAAACGGTTCTTTTGTGTCATGGTACCATTTAATATTTGGGGCAAATAGCGGGAGGCAGGCTGTGTGATAGAGGTCTTTTATCATGCCAAGCATAGGGGATAGGGTGCCTGTTGTCGCTTTTTTAGCTGCGGTTTAAAGAGGTAATGGAAAGCTGCAGGGCGGAGGCAAACAGAACCCAGGCCAGGTAAGGGATGTTGATATAGGTAACCCAGCTAAGGTAAGGCCAGACCGCAACAAGAGCCCAGAGCAGGGTTATGGCGACCAGCAATATATCAATTGAAGCGAACAGGTTGTTTTTCAGCCCAAACTGAATGTAGGTAAAAGAGAAATTAAAAGCCAGGTTTAAGGCAAAAGGAATTGCCACCACCCAGGGCAGCCCTGCCGTGGGGACGTTATAGAAGACAGCGCCAAAGGATATAAATATAATGATGTAGAGCACCGACCAGACCGGACCAAAAAGAGAGGCCGGCGGAGCCCACGATGGTTTCTTTAACTGCAAGTACCAGCTGTAACTATCCATAAGCCTATTCTATCATATTATATTACCGAGCTTCCCGCTAGGAAGCACAGAGGGACAGTTCTTTTGTGCCATAGGACCATTCAATATTTGATATATTTGAGATTAGTTTTGAATAGTATGGAAGAACTGGTCCCCTAGTGCTCTCGAATTTTTTTTCAGTTAGTTTTGTTTTTTTACCAAGGCCTTTTATTATTATGTGGAATATTATTGTGTTGGTATTTGCTATTGTCTGCTCGAGCATATGATTTTACATCCTGGAAAAGTGTTTGGAAAGCCGGGAAAAAGACGAACTGGCGTAAGTGTATTGGCACGCGCTGTGCCTGGTGGAGTGAGAAATATGGCATGTGCTATGTTGATATGATAACACCTAGATCATGATTAAGCCCTGGCACTAATAAGGTTTTGAGATAATAATATCAGTCATCGGATAATGCTTGATATTTAAAGTGTAAAGAGAAGAATCCGTTTCTTTAGCTGTGGCAGCAATTATCGCATCGGCGATATTTACACCGTGGCTTTTTCTGAACTGGTTCATATACTTTCCGGCAGCTTCAGCAATAGAATTAGAAACTTCTACCTGTTCAAAACCTGAAAGGAATAGTTCCAAATGCTTTTTTTCATTCGGGAGGATCCCGCTTAACAGTTCAATTTTGGTTACTACTGAACAGGCCAATATCATTTTCTGCTGCAGACAGCTGTACAGCAAATCAGCGGCTTCTTTTCTTCCTTTGAGGTGATCGATTAGAATATTTGTATCAAATAAGGCTTTCTTCATTTATCCATACCCTCAAGACGATTGTTAAGATCGGCCCTGAGCTGTTCCTGGTATTGAACCGAGCTGATATCATCCCTTTCTTTCCACAAACCATAAGCTTGCTCCAGAGCATCCCGGGTTGTAAGCTTTTTATCAGCGATATATTCATCAACAGCTTCCCTGACTACCTCAGCAAGCGCTTTGCCCTGCTGTTCAGCGAGCCGTTCAAGTTCTTTTTTTTGCGATTCCTGCAAATATATTTGAGTTCGCTTCACTTTTACAGACGCCCCTTTTTCGTGTCATTTTGTTTATGTATACATCAGCATTATACATTACTCTTAATGCCAAAGCAAATTATCACTTTCGAGTACTTTTAATTATGATGCAACGGGGGTGTGCTAACGGAATGCGGGTCCTGCAATATTTTTTATGCTTTCACAAAGGAATTAATGAAATTCCTATTGAATATGGTAATTTACCTTCAAAATTTCAACCGGGGAGGTTGAGGATGGAAGGGCGAGATGTATTAAGGTTGCGCGGGGAGGAGAGATTATTGTATGGCGTTAAAAGAAAAGGATCGTAACCGTATCTTAAATTATGTTAATGGTGCTCTTGTATATTATGGGATAATTGAAGCTGGGAAGATGCTTGAGTTGGTTAAAGAGAACTTAACTCTCCAGGTGAATAAAAAAGATTTCGATGAAATAATGAAAGAAGCGGCACTGGATGAAGAAGACGATGACCTGGTTATAGACCGCTATAAGCAGTATCTCTTCAATTACTTCCTTGGTGATCAGGAATACATTATCAAGGAGCAAAAAGCTAGAACAGAAATTACCTATAGACCCATTTCGGAAAAGGCGGCTCTTTCTGCTCTGCCGCTTGAAGGCAACAGCAGCAGGAATAAATATACCGGTAAGTTGATCCGTTTCCTGTTGAACAAAGGGTGGTCTCAAGAAAGTGCAGTGGAAAGAGTGTTTGATCTTGAAATAGTTTTTAACAATGGTGCGTCTCATATGGAGCTTACAAAGAACATACTACAAGATGTTGAGTTTGATAATGAAGAAGGAGTTAGCACTTTAATGAGCTTATTAAATGATTTCTTAAATAATATGCCACAGTGGATATTAAAAGGCTGGCCTTCATGGGAAATATTTGAGCGCTTCGAAAAGCCGAAATTAAAACCTCTTCCAGAAGTACCTTTTCAGCAGCTGAGCTTGGCTGAACAAGGACAGGGTAAAGTGGGGCGTAATGATCCCTGCCCATGTGGAAGTGGGAAAAAACATAAAAAGTGTTGCCTTGGTCAGGCCGCCGGCGGCTAAACAGAAAAATCTCCGCGAACGCTTGAAAAGCCGTTGTTATCTGACATGAGTGAATCGGACGAGCAGGAAAATGCTGGCCAGGCGGGCAGTTCCGGGGAAGAAAAAATGGAGCCAACTATTGAGGAGTGGACTGCTCTTTATAACGCCGCCATTGATTTAAAAGCGATGAAATGTTGGGAATGGATGCACGAAGACGAAATATTTGGGGTCAAGAACTTGGAAACAGGCGAAATTGCCTATATCAGCATTATGGGTGAAATCGGTCAGGTATACTCGATCAAGGCTTACCTGGGAGCAGATGGTTTAAGTTCCTTTTATGGTTTAATGGAATGTAACGATCAGGATGAAGCAATGCAGATTTTTTTAAACCTTAATTGCCTGGTTGCCTCATTCGATAACCGAGAAGATCTTCATAAAAAAGACCTGGAAATTATTAAAAGCCTTGGCTTAAAGTTCAGGGGTAAAAAACAGTGGCCCCGGTTTCGGTCACAAAGGCCGGGTCATGTGCCCTGGTTTCTTAATGCAGCGGAGTGTCGGTTTTTAACAGCAATTATCAGGCAGACCATGGTAGTTGCTGATCGGTGTCGGGATAGCAATGATGCAATAATTGCCAAGTCTGATCAACTGTTAATTCGTACTTTGGAAGGCAGCGGAGTATCAGCCGAATGGTGTGATGTTTACAGCCCGGTGACCAACCCCTCCAGAACTTATACCAGTTACAGTTTAACCGATGAGCTGAATGTGCATAAAATGATTAAGGCGGCGAAAAAGACCCATGCAATCTGGGAAGCAGACACCTTTTATCTAATGGCTCCAATCGTAGAGAAAAAAGGTGTTCGGCCATATATGCCGACAGTATTTTTAATTGTCGAAAACGAAGATACAATGATTATCGGTTATGAATTAATTTCCAGCATGGCAGAAGATGCTGTGAAATGTTTTGACGGTTTAGTGGAAACAATTGAGCGAACCGAGAGCATCCCGAGAGCAGTTGTTGTTGAGAAAGAAGAGCTTTTCTATTGTTTGATAGATGTTTGCAAACAGTTGGGAATAGAATTGAAGCTGGTTGATAAATTGAAGCTGCTGCCGAAGATAAGAACAGAAGTAAGCCAATTTAAGAAAGATGCAATGCTCCGCAATTCTATGAATAACGGAGATATCAAGTAATATATTTCAAATAAAGAGATAGGGGACGTATCTTTTTGTCCTGCTTTTTTCTGGATAAACAGGCTGTAACAATTAGAATAATTAACAGGCAAACCCCGTTAAGAATTATCAAAAAAACAGTGCCGTGCATTAATCAATGATCTACATAAAACTTAAATGTCAGGCATGATTTAGCCGGCAAAGGGTGCCGGGCGTAAGCAATGGTGGCGTCTGGAAGGCACTTTGAACAGAGGACAAAGAGATGCGTCCCCCTGTCCTGTGGCTGAGGTAAAATAGCTGCTTTTGCAAATTTTGTTACCCCTCCAGTGAAGGCAGGGGCTCAGCTGCTTTTTCTGCTCTAACACTATCTAACCGCCCGGCCCAGCGCAGCATCAGTAATACCGTCACCGCCGTGGTAGCCACTTCAGCAAAAACCGGTGTGATCCAGATTCCCGTTTCAGCCCAGATCAGAGGGAATAAGGCCAACCCCAGGACGGTGAAGAGGAGGCCGCGGGAAAGAGATATTAATAGAGAGTGTCCGGCTTTCTCAAGGGAAG
>SLHT01000050.1 GCA_007136055.1 Syntrophomonadaceae bacterium | reverse complement strand
ACTGGCAAAGCACCGTTATTTTAAGCACTACTTATTCTGTGATATACTCGAAATATATTTATTGGTCAGTCTTAAAGGCTGGTTGTTTCTTTATCAACCTAATTTTATATTATTTGCTTACTGCGCAATGGTTTCCGGGAGTTTAAATATAAATATATCTATATTTTAAGGAGGTTGAATCTATGGAGTTAACTGTTTTAGGTTGCTACGGCCCGTACCCGCCGCCGGGCGGATGCTGTTCCGGTTACTTGCTACAGGAAGATAATTGCAACCTGTTAATTGACTGCGGCAACGGTGTCTTAAGCCGTTTGCAGGAGCATCTTGACTACCAGGATTTAGATGCAGTAATTATTTCCCATCTGCATGCTGATCATTTGTCAGATGTCATGATCATGCGCTACGGACTACAGATGGCCTTTGACCGTGGTCTACGCAGCGAACCGCTGCCCCTTTATGCCCCTGCCGATCCTGAATCAGAGTTTGAACGCCTGCCTTACAAGAATGCTTACAGCGTAAATTCAATTGAAGCGGGAGATGCCCTGCAAGTTGGTCCTTTTACAATTCTGGGCAGAGAAGGGGTCCATGCCGTTCCCTCAATGGCTCTGCGCATCAGGACAGCATCGGGATTGCTTGTTTACTCCGGCGATACAGAATACTATGATGGTCTCAGTGATTTTGCATCGGGGGGAGATCTTTTCCTCTGCGAAGCGAACTTCCTGGAAAAAGATATTGAAAACAACCTGTCCAACCACTTAAGCTCAGCCCAGGCTGCCCAAATTGCCGCTAACGCTGGAGTTAAAAGGCTGCTTTTAACTCACCATCATCCAGAACGCGATCCTGAATTATCTCTGGCAGAAGCAGTGAAGCATTTCCCTGGAGCCAAACCGGCCCGGGAAGGGGAAAAGTATATTGTTTCACATTAAAATCCACGGTTGCTAAATCTATAATAGTGCGATGTGATATCTCAGGAATAGTTATATAATAAATCTGTAAGCTTTAAACAAAAATAATTAGTGCTGTGCCAATACTGTAACCTTTAAAGGGCATAATGCGAGCGGTTTAGCGGTATCGTCAAAGTGAAGGCTTAAGAAGGAGCCCGGCATGGGCGGCGGATGTTTTGTAAGAGCTCCGGATAAGCTCTTAACGGAGTATGCCCAAGCGGAAGCCTGGAACTGGGCCGCATACACTTCTGTCCGAACAATAAGTGAGTGCAGGTTTAAATATTATTTCGATACTACTTAAAACTACTGGACAAATATTAGGGATATTCTGTGCGAGACTTAGAAATGGAGGAATATGATTATGCCCAAGCAAAAACAATCAACTCAAATTTTACTCGGTCCCGTACCCCCAGCCCTGATTGGCTGTGGCAACGGCAAGGAAATTAACATCATCACCCTGGCCTGGGTCGGAGTAGTTAACTCTTCACCACCAATGATTACTGCCGCAGTGCGTCCTAACCGTCATTCCTATCAGATCATTAAGGATAGCGGGGAATTTACCGTAAATATGCCTGGTAAGAATCATGTTGATGTAGCTGACGGTTGCGGCACTTTAAGCGGGCAGGACGTGAATAAGTTCGAGCACTTTAACTTAACTGCTGTTAAAGGAACCCTGAAGCAGGCTCCGATGATTGAAGAATGCCCAATCAGTATGGAGTGCAGGATTGAACACATCGTAGAACTTGACAGCCATACCGTTTTCATAGCAGAGGTGGTATCTTCCTATGTTGAATCGGCAAACCTTGACGATAAAGGAAGAATAGACTTTGAAAAATGTAACCTGCTCGGGTTTTGTGCCGGAAGTTATCTCGAAACAAGCCCGCTTGGCCTTTCGATTGGCTATACGAAAAAGAATAATTAATGTTTCAACTGTTGTGATCATGGTTTTTGTTGGACTTTAATGTTGAAGAACAGCTTTGAGGCTGTGACATAATTACAAATCCTGATATGCCAGGCAAGTTACATATGGTTCTTTAATGAGCTCGGACCAGATGGCTTTCAAGCACGCTTTATAGTTGTTATAATAACATATGGACAGTTAATTATGTAAAAATCACTATATAATAGTGCTTGGCGTGTCAATGCAGTCAGAGCTGGACAAAACCTGTTTTACATGGAGAAGAGGTAGTCATATGAGCAATTATCAGTCACTGCTAAGAGAACTGCCGGCGGTTGACAGCCTGCTGCGTGAACCGTTTTTAGCTGATTTGCTAAAACGCTTGCCCCGACGCGTGGTCCTGCAGGCGGCCCAGGATACAATTGCCTCCTATCGCCAGACAATAACTGGTTACGCTGATGCAGATGAAAATATACCCGAAAACATCGATCTTTCTCCCGCCACCCTGGCCATAGAGGTAGCTGCCCTGGCTGAAAAAAATGCCGGCTCAAATCTGAAGGCTTTAATTAACGCTACCGGCATTATTATCCATACAAACCTCGGTCGTGCTCCGCTTCCCGGAACCGCTGTTAAGGCTTTAAATAGCATAGCCGCAAACTATAACAACCTGGAGTTTTCACTGCAAAGTGGAAAACGCGGTTCGCGCCATGAGCACTTGGAAGAGTTGATTTGCGAATTATGTGGGACAGAGGCGGCAATTGTTCTGAATAACAATGCAGGCGCAGTTTTTCTTGCTCTAAATGCGGTTGCATCAGGCAGGGAAGTAGTTGTTTCCCGCGGTCAGCTGGTAGAAATCGGCGGTTCATTCCGCATTCCCGATATTATGGCTGCCAGTGGCGCTGCCCTGGTAGAAGTCGGGACAACAAATAAAACGTATCTCCGCGATTACGAAGCTGCAGTTAATGAAAACACCGCCGCTTTTCTCAAGGTGCACGCCAGTAACTATCACATGGTCGGTTTCACTTCGGAAGTTAAAACCGTAGAGCTTGCTGATTTGGCTTACCAGCACGGCCTGCTTCTAATTGAAGACCTGGGCAGCGGTGTCATTCTCGATTTGGAAAAATACGGCTTGCCTTTTGAACCGCGCGTTCAGGACAGCGTTGCCGCAGGGGCTGACCTGGTAACCTTTAGTGGCGATAAAATGCTTGGCGGCCCCCAGGCCGGAATAATTGTCGGCCGCAAGGATATAATATCTGGCATCCGCACCAACCAGTTGGCAAGAACCCTGCGGGTCGATAAGTTTACCATTGCTGCTTTAGAAGCTACCCTGCGCCTATATCTTGATGAAGAAAAGGCTATAGATGAAATACCGGTCTGGCGCATGCTGACTGCCGATGTAGAATCCCTCAAACACCGCGCTCATAAACTGGCTGAAGGTTTAAGCGATATTTTCGGAACTGACCCGGTCAGTGTAGTTAAAAGCGTATCAAGAGTTGGCGGTGGAGCTTTGCCGGCAGCAGAACTTCCTACTTACCTGGCAGCAGTAAAGCTGCCCGAAGAAGATTTGCACCCGACTGAGCTGATTGACAGACTGCGTCACACCAACCCACCGGTAATTTTACGTCTCCAGCAAGACACCCTGCTTTTTGACCCCCGTACCGTATTTGAAAACCAGGAAGCTACTCTTGTTGAGACGGTTAGGAAAGCCTACCAGGGTTAGATAAAAGGAGCTATAAATTTGGAACAACTAATTATAGGAACAGCCGGGCATGTTGATCACGGCAAAACAGTGCTGATCAAAGCGCTAACCGGAATCGATACCGACCGCTTCCAGGAAGAAAAAGAACGCGGGATCTCCATCGATTTAGGCTTTGCCCCTTTCAGGCTGCCCGGTGGAAGGTTGGCCGGAGTAGTTGATGTGCCGGGCCATGAACGTTTTATTCACAATATGCTGGCAGGTGCTGCAGGCATGGACCTGGTTATGCTTGTCGTTGACGCTTCCGAAGGGGTAATGCCCCAGACCAGGGAACATCTTGAAATCCTTGAATTGCTCGGGACCCGGATAGGAATCGTTGTCATTACAAAGATCGACCTGGTCGAAGAAGAATGGCGCGAATTGGTCCGAGATGAAATCAGGGAAGAACTGGAAGGAACGTTTTTAAAAAGTGCTCCAATTCATTTTGTTTCGGCCATAAAAAACCAGGGGATAGAAGAACTTAAAATTTTGATTGACAGCCTCACCTCCGATCTTGAGCCGCGCGATTCTACAGGGCCCCTGCGCCTGCCCGTAGATCGTTCTTTCGTCATTTCCGGTTTTGGTACCGTGGTTACCGGTACCCTTGTTCAGGGATCGGTACACGTAGGCGATACCGTTTCCATTGTTCCTCCCGGTCTCGAGGTAAGAGTGCGCAACATACAGGTTCATGATGACGATGTAAAGGAAGCAAAAGCAGGCACCAGGGTTGCCTTAAACCTCTCAGGCCTGGAAAAAGACCAAGTCCTGAGGGGAAGCGTGATTAGTAACCCCGGCTATTATCGGCAGACTGATCTGGTAGATGTATCGGTTGAATTATTAGAGAGAGCTCCGCGGCGGATCAAAAATTTAGATCCGGTTCATTTCTTTCTCGGCACGGCCCGCACCGTAGCGAGGCTTCACCTGCTTGACAGTAAAGAACTCCAACCGGGTCAAAATGCGCTCGTCCAGTGCCGCCTCGACCGCCCCCTGGTTGCTGAACGCGGCGATCCTTTTGTGATTCGTTCCTATTCGCCGATGACCACTATCGGGGGAGGAAAAGTGCTCGATCCTTACCCTGTGAAGCACCGCCGCTTCCGTACCGAGGTGATTGAGAGACTTCAGGAACTTAAAAAAGCCCCCTCAGCAGGAGGCGATTCCGCCTTCGTGCGGCGCAAGCTTGAAGAACTAAAAGCTGCCGACAGCGGTCGACTGGCCAGAGAAACCCGTTTAGGCCGAGATAAAGTAGATGCCATTCTCGAAGAACTATCCGCACAGACCCTGGTCCAAAAGCTGGGTAGCGCCTATATCGTTACGGCAATATTGAAAGAATATGAGGAAAAGTTGCTGGCCGAGCTGGAAAAATATCACCGGGAGCAACCCCTGGCTCCGGGCATGTCCCGGGCACGCTTAAAGGGGCTTTTGCCATCTGCTTTTACCCAGCGCGATTACGATGCTCTGCTTGAGAGCCTGCAAAAAAGGGAGCTTGTTTCAGCTAAAAGCGATCTGGTTTCTCTCTATGGTTTCAAAGCCGAACCTTCGGCAAAAGATAAAAATAAACTCGACGATCTTGCTGGCTTATACCGCACGGGCTGGTTTCAACCGCCTTCGGTAAGAGATGCCCTGGAAAAGATCGACGTCAACCAGGCCCGCAAGGACGAGCTCTTTAATTACCTTGTCAGCAAAGATGTCCTGATAAAAATCAGCGAAGAGCTCTATTTCCACTGCGATGCCTATAATGAAGCGCTAACCCTACTAAGGAAGCATTTTGCCGAAAATGAACAACTTACCCTTGCCCAGTTCCGCGACATAACAGGCAGCTCGCGTAAGTACGCCCAGGCCTTGCTCGAACACTTCGATCAGGTAAAAGTCACCAGGCGGGTCGAAGATCACCGTATAACCTTGAAATTGTAGCATAAGAACACAAGGGAACACAAGGGGACGGGGGTTTTGTGTCAGGTCAATCAACCCCTCCACTTGCTGATTTCTCTCTTGAAAGGAGGAATACAATATGAGCCGCGAAGAAATCCGACTGACCAAGATGACAACCAGCGCCGGTTGAGCAGCCAAGATAGGGCCCGAGGCCCTTGCGCAGGTTCTGCGCTGCTTGCCTGCTTTAGATGATCCAAACTATCTGAACCGCGAACAGCACTTTGCCGATGCAGGGGTCTACCGTATTTCTGAAACCCAGGCCCTGGTTCAAACTGTAGATTTTTTCACCCCTATTGTCGATGACCCTTATGACTTTGGCCGAATTGCAGCGGCTAACGCCTTAAGTGATGTTTATGCTATGGGCGGCAAACCGCTGACCGCCTTAAACATCATCTGTTTTCCCATTTCCTGTCTGCCCCTCGAGATTATGGAAGCAATTCTTCGCGGTGGTTACGATAAAATAATTGAAGCGGGAGCAGTCCTGGTCGGCGGACACAGTGTTGAAGATAATGAACCGAAGTATGGTCTTTCCATTACCGGCCTGGTTGATATCGACCAACTAGTTACCGGCGGCAGTGCGAAAGCCGGGGATTGTCTCGTTCTGACCAAACCTCTGGGTACGGGTATTATTGCCACGGCTGTAAAAGGCGATATGATCTCCCCTGAAGAAGCTGCCTGTGTAACGGAGGGTATGGCTGCCCTTAATGCAGCACCTTCAGAAGCAATGGTCAAGGTAGGAGTATCGGCATGTACTGATATCACAGGTTTCAGCCTGCTTGGCCACCTCTATGAATTGCTTCTTTCCAGTCAATGCGCTGCAGAACTTGATTACAAGCAAATACCTATTTACCCTTTAGTTAAAGAAATGGTCGCCATGGGCATGATTCCGGGTGGCGCTTATCGCAACTTAGAATACATGCGCGCTCATATCTCCTGGCAGGGCACTCCTGAAGAAAAAGAAGACGCCCTCATTACCCTGGCCGACCCCCAAACCTCGGGAGGCCTCCTGGTTGCCCTGTCCGAAGAAAAACTTGAACAGTATTTGGCCGTTCTAAAAGAACGAGGTGCAGAAGGTCATCTGATTGGCCGTATCATTACCGGCTCTCCCGGTCAGATCACGGTTGTTTAATTGGCTAAAAGTTTATTTTACTTATTGTTCCTGATTACAACTTATAATT
>SLHT01000070.1 GCA_007136055.1 Syntrophomonadaceae bacterium | reverse complement strand
GACATAAATATTCCTCCACGTTCAATAAAAAGTTACATGAGTTTACAAGTTAGAACCCAGCTTAGTCGTTTACTCTTCCGGATCCCTGGCGACCATTACCTGGGCCGGTTTTAGTAAAGTATCGCCCAGCTTGTAGCCGGGGTATACTTCTTCAGCCACACAGCCTTCCGGACAGTCACCGGTTGCGACATAGCCGATTCCTTCATGTTCTTCGGGGTTAAAAGGCTCACCCAGGCATTTAATCGTCCTGACCCCGTGTTTATATAAAAGTTCATTGAATTGACGGGCCATAATTTCAATACCCCTGGCCGCATCAGGATCCTGAACGTGTTTTCGAGCTTGTTCAAAGTAGTCTGAGAAATATAGTAAATCGAGCAGAATTTCTTTTTTCGCCAGTATTTTTTTTACTTCTGCTTCACGTTCCATGCGTTTACGGTAATTATCAAAATCAGCATGGGTTCGCAGGTGGCGGTTTTTTTCCTCTTCCAACCCGCGCTTTAGTTGTTCAATTTCTGTTTCTAAAGCTTCAATCCCGCCTGATTTCTCACTTTCTTCACAGTTCTGCTTGCTGCTATAATTACGGCTTACGCCATCTTTATATTTTCTATTATCCATTTTCATACCTCCAAACGCAACCCGAAGGCAGGGCTGACTTATAAACTCTGGTTATTTCCGCTAAATCGTTATATCACTGCAACGATATTGCCCCTCACCCTTACCCCAACCGGATCAGGGATAGGAGGCTGGAGCTGGAGGCCGGGGGGAAATTCTTGATAAAAAGCCGGAGTGGGGGTGAAAAGTATTTCCAACCCCCAGGCTCCAACAACTGATCTCCGGCAAACAAAAACTATCTTCTTTTAAGCGAGAAGAAGGGAAAAGTCTTTTTCAACTTTCCGCTGCAATGTCTCTTATTGTTCTTCATAATCAGCATCTACTACATCGTCATCGTCACTGCTGTCGCTGCCCGATTCATGGCCTTCTCCTGGGCTCGTGGCAGCGCCTGTTCCAGCCTTGGTTTGCTGATAAGCAGCCTCCGACAGCGAGTGTGCTGCCTGCTGCAGGTCGCTGTGCAGACTGCGGATTTTATCGATCGGCGCATTCTCTTTAAGCGCTTCTTTCAAGTCGTTCATGATTTGCTCGATCCGTCCTTTTTCGTGGACCGGAAGGTTGTTGCCAAGATCATTCATCTGGCGTTCAACCTGGTAGACCAGGCTGTCAGCCTCGTTGCGCTCTTCAACTTCTTTGCGCCGCTTTTTGTCTTCTTCGCTGTACTGTTCGGCTTCTTTAACCATGTTCTCGATTTCACCCTGGTCAAGATTAGTCGAACCGCTGATCGTAATCGCCTGTTCCTTGCCGGAACCTTTATCCTTGGCGCTAACCTTCAAAATACCGTTAGCGTCAATATCAAAGGAAACTTCGATCTGCGGGACACCCCTTGGAGCGGGTGGAATTCCTTCCAGCTTAAACTGGCCCAGCGAACGGTTGTCCTTGGCCAGTTCCCGTTCACCCTGCAGGACATGGATATCTACTGCAGGCTGGTTGTCTTCAGCCGTCGAAAAGGTTTCACTGTGCCTGGTCGGGATGGTCGAGTTACGCTCGATAATCTTGGTCATAACCCCACCCAGGGTTTCAACGCCTAAGGAGAGGGGAGTGACATCAAGCAGGACGACATCTTCCATTTCCCCTCCCAGCACTCCGGCCTGGATAGCAGCACCCAGGGCGACAACCTCATCAGGGTTTACGCTCTGGTTCGGATCTTTGCCGATTAACTCCCGGACAAGTTTCTGCACGGCAGGAATTCGTGTCGATCCGCCGACCAGGATAATTTCGTCGATATCCTTTTCAGTCAGACTGGCGTCGGCCAGTGCGTTTTTCACCGGCTGTCGGCACCTTTCGACCAGGTCGTGGGTCAGATCTTCAAACTTGGCCCTGGTTAGTTTCGTATCAAGGTGCTTCGGTCCTTCTGCGCCGGCAGTGATAAATGGAATACTGATCGATGTTTCTGTTGTCGAAGATAGCTCTACCTTCGCTTTTTCAGCGGCTTCGATCAAACGCTGCAGGGCCTGCTTATCTTCACGCAGGTCAATGCCCTGGTCTTTCTTGAACTCTTCAGCAAGCCAGTCGACGACAGCTTTATCAAAGTTGTCTCCGCCAAGATGGCTGTCTCCGTGGGTCGACTTAACCTCGAAGACCCCTTCGCCAACTTCCAGGATTGAAACGTCGAATGTTCCGCCGCCCAGGTCAAAGACAAGAATTGTTTCATTGGACTTCTTATCAAGACCGTAAGCCAGCGAAGCTGCTGTCGGCTCGTTAATAATGCGCAGGACATTTAATCCTGCTATTTTTCCGGCATCTTTTGTGGCCTGGCGCTGGGCGTCGTTAAAGTAAGCAGGCACCGTAATTACGGCATCAGTTACCTTTTCGCCCAGGTGCTTGGAGGCATCTTCGACCAGTTTTTTTAGAATCATGGCCGATATTTCTTCCGGCGCAAAGCTCTTGTCGTCTACCTTGAAGCGAACCGCATTGTTTGGCCCGCCCTCAGTGTTATAAGGAACCAGTTTGCGCTCGGCTTCAACCTCGTCAAAATTGCGTCCGATAAAACGTTTTACTGAAAAAAGGGTTTTTTCAGGGTTCAGGGCAGCCTGACGCCTTGCTACCTGTCCGACCAGCCTTTCTCCGGAGTCCTTAAAAGCGACAACCGAAGGAGTGGTCCGGGAACCCTCTGCATTTGTGATAACCTCAGGTTTACCGCCTTCAACTGCTGCAACGGCAGAGAAAGTGGTGCCCAGGTCAATTCCTACTGCTTTACCCATTACGCACACCTCATTTCCTTTTACTTGATTACGATTAATCTATTGGTATTGATTAATCCATTAAACCGTCGCTGGCGACTTTGACCCAGATGCATTCCTGGGCGTGTCCTGCCAGTTCTTCTTTGATTGTGTCCCGCATAGTTTCAATATCTTTCTGAGTTTTACCGAATATTTCATTGCATCCTTCGTCTAAGTTCAAATCGATTCCTTCCTGGGCAACTTTATGAACTGCTTCCAGGTGGTCGTAAATTTGAGCATATTTTTCCCTGGTGGCCAGGGCGTCACGCATCATTTCAGCTTCTTCTTCATCCAACAGCTTAAAGTTTTCCTTGGGGTAGCCACACTTAGGGCATATATCAGGAGGTTCTTCTCCTTCGTGCAGATAACCGCAAATCTCACAGCGCCACATTTTCATTAAAAAACTCCCCTTTCAAATCATTAATTGAACTGCTTTCAAAAACTACTCAAGGCCTCCGGAAAACTCTTTAACTATAAAGTTGTTAATTATTCAGCAACACTTCTGCCTTACAGAACTACCAGCCTGAGGTTTTCACCTTTCGAGGCCCGTGCCAGTTCGCCGTCCAGGGTCAGAATCATCAGTTCAGGGAACTCCCGCTGTAGCGTTTTTGCCGTAGCCAAATGCCATAACCCGGAACCTTTAAGCGGCCACTTGCGGGCCAGTTCCCTTAAAGATCTGCTGTCGGGTACGATATTGAGCTTGCTCCAGGGCCCTGTTTCCATTATTTTAAAAAGCGAATCGGTGATCATTTCAGAGAGCAGCTGCTCTCTGTGGATGCGGCTAATTACAGTGCAAACTTCAGCTATAGTCAAAGTTGTCAGCAGGTGAACTCCTTTTTGATTGGCTTTTTCCACTACCTGTTCACTGTACCCGTCTTTAAACAGGAAAGACAGCAGGGCGGTAGAATCCCAGTAAATTACGGCAAGTTTTTTATTCATCTTCCCGGTCCTCCCTGATAACACGCTGTGCATAATCACCGGGCAGTTCGACGGGAGAAGGAATTTCCTTGCCTTGATCCTGGGACGGTTCAATCAAACCGCAACTTTCGTAATTTTTTAATCTCTCTTCCAGGGAAAGCTCGTGCCCTTTTGCAGTTACCAGCTTGGCCACCGGCTTTCCGCGATCGGTTATGATTATTTCCATGCCGCCTTGCACATCCCTGATTAATTTGCTCAGGTTAATCCTTGCTTCACGGATACCAATGTAATTCTTCTTCATCATAACCACGTCCTAATGTAGTCACCGTCACTACATTTAATTATAGGGCTTATTAGCAGAGCTGTCAACACTTTTTGCGTACACAAGAGCTACATATTATTCTTGATCGCCAAAGGGACCTCTTTGCTCTGAATGTGCAGGAATAAAAAGCCTCCTGGCGAATAATATATTGAGAGTGCGAGGTTAGCCTGGAAAACATTAGCCTGGAAATTGAGATAGATAAGCAAAAAATACATGTTCTATATAGTATTGACATGCAGTTTGACGCAGGTAAAATGTATGCTCTGACCGGTCCGACTGAAAATGGAAAATCGTCGGTGGCCAAAGTGGCGATATATATTTTTTGCCGGCCGACTGGGAGAAGGCAAGCGTGTTCTTAATCCTAAAACATCCCTGGCGATTGAGGAAGGCGCTGATGCTGAACTTGTTCACGAGGCAGCTATTGGTAAAATTGCAGGAGACCAGTTGCGAAGATTAATATCCCTCGGCCTGGCTGAAGAAGCCGAGGAAGCTATCATCAGCGGATTCCTTAAATAACCGATCAGGAGGTTTCTTCTTGGGTGTAATAACCATATCACGTGAATTCGGCTGTGGCGGTGAAACTATCGCCCGCCTGGTAGCCGAAAAAACGCAATTTCTCCTGGTTAACAAGGAAACAATAATCCAGGGGCTTAATGAATACGGGATAGAACCGCCGGAAGAAGGCTTCGAAAAAATTATTGGCGGGGAAGAAAGTAACCAAGTCGTACAGCATTATGTTGAAGCGATGCACGACTATATCTATGACCTGGCCATTCGCAAAAATCTTGTTATCCTGGGCCGCGGCGGTTCGATTCTTTTTCGCGATTACCCCCCGGCTCTGCATGTCCGGATAATCGCCCAGTTTTCTCACCGTGTTCAGCGGGTGATGAAAGTTTACAGCTTAAATGCGGAAACGGCAGTTAAGCTGATCAAGGAGAAAGATCACAACAAAAGACAGTATTACCGCCAGGTATTTGATGTGAACTGGAATAATACCCGGCCATACGACATGGTGCTTAATAAAGAGAAAATGGGGCTTGAAGACGCTGCCGATATCATTGCAGCCACCTATCGCATTCATGCTGAGCCCAGGGAAGTTAAGGACGGACCTGCCGGTACCGAAATCGAAAACGGCATTCTGGAACCTTTAACGAAAGAGGAAGCCGACAAGTTCATGCATTCCAGCGAAGAAGAATTTGCCCATATGCTCGACTTTTACAGGATTCGCTGGGAATATGAACCGAAAACATTTCTTCTTGAGTGGGACAGCGAAGGCAATATTGTTGAAGCATTTTCCCCGGATTTTTATCTAGTAGACCAGGATCTCTATATCGAGTTGACGACGCAGAAACCGAAGCAGGCCTGGAGAAAGAACCGCAAAATCCGGCGGATGAAAGAACTCTATCCGGAAATAAATGTCCGCCTGATTGACAAAAAGGGCTTTGAGAGTTTGCTTAAAAAGCACAGCTTAGACCAGGGTGAGGAAGAAGGGGAAGAAGTATGAACGAACAAAACCCTTACAATGGCAACCAGCTAAAGATAATTATTACCCAGGAACAAGTAGAAGAAAAAATTGCCGAACTGGGCAAAAGAATTTCCAACGATTATGCCGGCAAAGAGCTGATCATGATCGGGGTGCTGCGCGGCAGCACCTACTTCATGGTCGACCTGACCCGTAAGATGCATGTTCCCTTTGCTATCGACTTTATCAGTGTTTCTCATTACAGCGAGCAAGCTGATTCAACCGGCGTGGTCCGGATTACCAAGGACCTCGACTTGAGTATAACCGACAAGCACGTGCTTATTGTTGAAGACATTGTTGATACCGGCCTCAGTCTCGGTTATCTCCTGCGTAACCTGAAAACCAGAAACCCCGCCGACCTGAAAGTCTGTACCCTGCTAAACGTGGAAGCCCGTCGTATCGTGGAAGTTCCAGTCGATTATAAGGGCTTCGACCTCTCTAACATCTTCGTGGTTGGCTACGGCCTTGACTACAACGAAAAATACCGCAACTTGCAGTTCATTGCCGAATTTGACCGTTTGTGAAAAAAGTAATCACAGTTAATTGACTTATTAATTTATCAACTTAAATCTTTTTAGGGTCTGTAAGGACGCAAGTTAAAAAAGAACATAAAAAGAACATAATAAGACCAGGCTCCAACAGACCTGCAGTTTCACCCTCGGGACCTACTTCCCTGTCCATCTCTGGTTACTTTCCAACGCCTCTACAGACGATATCTTGTAACCTCCGGTCAGTTATTGAAGATTCCGTGCTGCGGTTTTCCAGTGCTTCCCGGCCTCGGTCTGGTTTAATCCTTTCCGTTGCCTTTCTGCTACCGTCCCTTGCAGCTGTTCAGTTCTCTTGGATTATTCCGGTTTCCAATTAAAGCTTGCACTTCTTTTTTTCACCGGCTTTCCCTTTGAACCGAACCTGGTTCACCTTTCAGTCTCTCGGAACCTAGTAATAAGTATAATAGCATGGGACTATGAACTTGTCAATAGTTTTTTCAATATTTTTTTAAATAAATTATTTCCATAAGGAACCAGTAAATTTATGTGGTACTGGTTGAAATTATGGGGTGATAGGTAAACGGAGTTGGTTCGACTTAATTTTATTC
>SLHT01000136.1 GCA_007136055.1 Syntrophomonadaceae bacterium | reverse complement strand
GCCGTCAGGCCTGGTTACCCGCAGTCCTTCTATAGAAGTAAAAAGATCATACACCGTGCGGCCCATAATACGGTGTATTTGCCTGGTCACATTTAAATAATCATCTATTTCTTCATTTTCACGGTATGCTGTCACAGCAGCCAGCTGAACCGGAGTAGTAATATTGGTGTACATAGTGGCGGCAAGCTTTTTCAAACCTTCCTTTATTTTACCGCAATCATTATCAGGCAAATGACAGGTACCCAGCCTGTACCCTCCTGCTGAGCGATCCTTGGAAAGACCGTTAAATACAAAAGTTCCTTCGGGATATATTGTTCCCATACTGTTATAGCCGGAAATATCAAAAGTTGTTAACGCATATATTTCATCGGAGAAAACTATGACCCCGTGTTTCCTGCACACGGCAGCAATTTCGTTCAACTCTTCCCTGCTATAAACCTGGCCTGTCGGATTGTTGGGGCTGTTTAAAACCAGCAGATGCTGCCGTTTCTCCAACGTGCCAAGAAATTTTTGCAGCTCTTCAGCGGTTAGCTTGTAGTTATTTTCAGGGCAGGTTAAAAGAGGGTAATATTTTTTGCCCAGAAAGCGGGCCTGAGGGGCGTAACCGATCCAGGAGGGGACAGGGATAATAACATCCCCGCTAATAATACTGAACAGCAAAAAGAAGATTCCTTTTGTGCCGGGTCCAACAATAATCCGCTCGGGATCGGCTTCAAGGTTAAAGTGCCGGGCATTAAAATCGGCTACTGCCTCACGCAGCTCAAATATTCCTTCCGCATCGGCATAACCGCTTTTAGCTGCATTTTCTTCAAGGGCCTTAACCAGGGAGTGGGGGGCTGGAAAAGGTGACTGCCCGAAAGCAAAACCAAAGTAATCGAAATCACAGCCTACGGTGCCGCATTTTTCGTGCTGCTTAGCGACCATTAACCCTATAGCCAGATTCTCAGGCATCTCAATTTGCTCAATATTGTCCTCAAACTTAATCGTTTTACGCACTATTACTCTCCATTGGCAAATCAACTAACTGCTGTCAGTTTCCAGCAAAATTTGCTTTAATTAAGATCAGTCTAACATATTCAGTCTATTATTCCAAAATTCCCGGCTGTCGCTAACTAATGCACATGATAACTCGCATTTTACACTGAACCTGTTATTCATAAATTCTATATGCTTTAGTCAATCCGGGCAATATATTTTTTTAAATCCAAGTAATTAAACAGGATCTGACCCGGGTCAGTCGTATATATAAATTAAACAAGTTTTTTATGGGAGGGCCTTGATAGTGAACACTGTAGAGAAAGCTTTAATGCACGGCCTTTTTATTCATCTGCACCACAATATCGACAGAGCAATCGATTTTGGGGCTTTTAAAGAGCTTAATGATGCTGTGCAAGAAATTTCTCCCGGCAGTCTCTTGATCGGACCGGAAGCTAACGACGATGCCGCCGTTTTTAAGATGCCCGGCGATAAAGGCTTAATGGTAGCAAAGATGGAAAGTCACTGCTCGCCTTGCGTTCCCCGGCCCTACGACAGTGCAGCTACCGGAGCAGGTGGAGCAATGCGCGATGTGGTAGCCATGGGCGCACGTCCGCTTTTTTTGCTCGATTTTATCGGAACACGCCCCCTTGATGAAGAAGTAATTGTCGGCCCCTGCGGTTTTGACGGCAAATGCACATGCGGAAAGTGTGAAATAATGAGCAGTGGCGACAGGGTTAACCTGATGGTTAAAGGTATCCGTGATATGTGTGAAGCAATGGGCGTTTTTGTCGTCGGTGGAGGACTTTCCACCTCTTTCAGCGATATAGTCCCTGCAGTAGTAGCGGCAGTTATCGGCCGCCTTGTTATTAACAAGCCGCTGACCAAGCCGGCCAAAAGAGCAGGCGATCGAATCATAATTATTGGAGCAACAGGCAATGACGGCAACGATACCTTATACAGGGCAGGTTTAGTCGATATTATGCGCCCGGCCGAAGCCTTGTTTGTTGAAGAAAGAGCAACGATGGAAGCTGCCCTGGCGGCAATTAAAACAGGTAAAATCAATGCCTGCTCCGACCTGGGTGCGGCAGGAATTGGCGCTGCTGTAAGCGAGTCAGTTCGCTTCGGCGGATTCGGTGCCAGGGTGGAACTGGCCTCTGCACCCATTAAGGCAGAAGGTCTTACTCCGGAAGAAATTCTGATCTGTGAAACACAGGCCAGAATGCTTTTCCAGGTAGCCCCGGAAGACGCACAAGAAGTAATGGGAGCAGCAATATCCAAAGGTGTTTCCGCACGCGAAATCGGAAATATCACCAACGATAAAGAAGCAGTCTTTTTATATGGAGGCAAAGAAATAGCCCGCATACCTCACGAACCACCTGCGGAGTTATATAAGCAAACGTCATCTTAGATGATTAAAGGTTAAAGGCAAAATATGATGTTCCGGGAGATGATTAAGTGAAGCCGCTAATATGTGATTTCCTGCCTGTTCCCGAACTGCTTAAAGCAAAAAGCGTACTCTGCATCCAACCCCATCCTGATGACATGGAAATCGGAGCAGGCGCATCCATAGCCCGCTTGACCAGACTAGGGGCTAACATAACATGTGTCACCGTTACTGACGGTTCAGCAGGCACTTATGACCCTTCAGCAAACATGGATGATTTAGTAACAACCAGGCGAAAGGAAACCGAAAAATCCGCCGATATCCTGGGAGTTAATGAATTGCTGTGGCTCGATTTTGCTGATGGCGGAAACCTGCCTCTTGATATTGTACGCACAGAAATTACAAGTCTTATCCGTAAGCTAAAACCTCAAGCAGTTTTAGTCTGTGATCCATGGCTTCCCTACGAAGCACATTCAGATCACACTCGTACCGGCCTGGCCACGGCAGAAGCATCTCTTTTGGCAGGCATGCCTAATTTTTGTCCTGCCGACTTACAGGAAGGTATTATGCCCCATACTGTGGATATGATTGCCTTTTACTATACTGCATACCCCAATACATTTATAGATGTATCTGCCACATGGGAACTGAAAATGGCCGCAATCGACTGCCATTTAAGCCAGTTTTCAGGGGAAAAGAGAGAAAGATTAAAAGCTTACCTAACCTCCAGGGCCCGGGAACAGGCTGAAAAGCAAGGTTACGATCTGGCAGAAGCGCTTAAAGCCCTTACTATCGATCACCTCCATATTTTTGAGGAAGCCTGGCAGTGCTAAGGGAAAGCAATATAGTAGTCCTTTTATTGTCCATTCACCTGATAACTTTTTATGTGCAGAGCGTATTTGCGAATTCACGCATCAATTAAGTTTCAGATGTCTGGAACTACAGCAATTGGAAGGTGCCAAAATATGGGGCGAACTCAAGGAAAGCCTCACTGTTGAAGACAAGTAGACGGTCCCATTCAGCCAATGATCCGTGGCATTATTTGACCTATCCGTGAAGCTGTGATATCATTTCTCAAATAATCAGGCAAAATGGAGAACGAAAATGCAAAAACTAAAGCTGGTAGAGTTAACTGGTAAAGGTAAAAGAACCAGGATCAAAATAGGTGATATCACTCTGGGTGAAGATTTCGTGGTCATTGCCGGCCCCTGCGGCGTGGAAAGTGAAGAACAAACACTTAAAACCGCTGAGGCTGTAAAAGCCGGTGGAGGTATGATGTTCAGGGGCGGAGCTTTTAAGCCGCGCACATCGCCATATGATTTCCAGGGGCTCGGCCTGGAAGGTTTGCGTATTCTTGAAAAGGCAAAGCATAATACCGGGCTGCCTATTGTAACTGAAGTAATTGACCCCCGCGACGTTTCATGGGTCTGCGAATTTGCTGATATCCTGCAGATCGGGGCCCGCAACATGCAAAACTATTCCCTGCTCAAGGAAGTTGGCAAGGCAGAAAAGCCTGTGCTTTTAAAAAGAGGAATGTATTCAACCCTTAAAGAATGGCTAAACTGCGCCGAGTATATCCTGGCTGAGGGCAACCCGGATGTTGTCCTCTGTGAAAGAGGGATCAGGACTTTTGAAACCTACACCAGGAACACCCTTGATCTCAGCATGGTTCCTGCCATTAAGGAGCTAACCCATTTACCGATAGTAGTTGATCCTTCACACGGAACGGGTAAGCTCAGCCTGATCGAAAAAATGAGCCTGGCCGCTGTTGCCGCCGGGGCAGACGGACTGCTGCTTGAAGTGCATGTCAATCCCTGTGAGGCCAAGAGTGATGCCGACCAGCAGTTAAATCCGGAACAATTTGCCAGCCTGATGCAGAAGCTTTTAAAACTTAACCAGTTCATACAGGACAAGATTTTCAAATCATCTATAACAGGTGGGGATATGCAATGAAATTAAAAGATATCAGGCAAAATATCGATTTAATCGATTCCAAAATACTGAAACTTTTAAATGACCGCATGGAGCAGGGCCTTCTGGCCAACAAATTAAAAGATAAAATTGAAGATCTACAGCGGGAAAAGGAAGTTTTGGAAGCGGTCAGAAATAACGCCAACACCCTCACCGAGAGCAAGTTCAGTGAAGAACTGTTTAAAACCATATTGAGATTCAGCAAAGAACTGCAGACAAAAGATCTAATAATTACAGGTTTCCAGGGTGAACACGGTGCTTACAGCGAGGAAGCCGTGAGAAGTTATAACAAGAATTACGTAACCATCCCCTGCACTACTTTTAATGAAGTCTTCGAAGGTGTTAACTCGGGTATATATGATTATGGAATCGTCCCGGTAGAAAATACCCTTGGCGGCATGGTCGGCCCGGTTAACGAGCTTTTGATCAACACGGAGCTCAATATCGTAGGAGCAATAGATATGCCCATACACCATTGTCTGCTGATGGTTCCAGGCACAGACCACCGTGATATCAGAGAGGTATATTCCCATTCCCAGGCCCTTGCTCAGTGCAGAAGGTTTCTTTCGCGCAACAAGCTAACCCCTGTCCCCTACTTTGATACCGCAGGTGCAGCAAATATGCTTGCCGAAAAGCAGCCCCGCGGTGCAGCCTGCATAGCGGGCAAGCTGGCTGCCGAGCTTTATAACCTGGAAATATTGAAAGAAAATATCGAGGATTTAAACAGTAACCGCACCAGGTTTTTACTGCTCTCCAGGCATAAGCCTGAAGAAGACGGAAGCAAATGCACGATTACCTTTTCAACCGAACATAAAGCCGGAACCCTGTTTAGTGTTCTCGAGCTTTTTGCCAGCAGCGGAATAAACCTGACCCGGATTGAATCTATCCCCAATGAACCGGGTGATTACTCTTTCTTTTTAGACTTTGACGGGTCAATAAAAGATCCCAAAGTAATTGAAACCCTGGAGAAAGCTGAAAAGCAAACCTCAGGCTTCAAAGTCCTCGGCTGTTACAACGAAAAAATAATCGAAGGGTAAAATACGGTTAAGCAGAACCTTCTTTATGGTAAATTTTGTTTAGCATTACTACAAATGTTTCAATCTTTCCGTGACTCCTGCTATAGAGTTCAACTGTTCGCTGGCCATGAAACACAATCAATATCAGGACTTAAAACTAAACGTTGCACAAATCAAAGGAGGATTATCTACAGTAATGACTTTACTACAAGTTTCATCAAAATCAAATCTTCACAAGGTAGCAGGGGCTTTAGCAGGTTATATTCGGGAAGATGGCTGGGCCGAATTGCAAACAATCGGTGCCGGTGCATTAAACCAGGCTATTCCTGGCTTGGTCTGGCGGTTGCCGCATTTTTTTTATTTGCCTTTTTAGGGGCGGCTTTTGGTCAAAAAATAGATCGGTAGGGAAATCTAATATTTTTACCTGTTCAGGCCAGGGTGATGACCTGCCAATTAATATGCCTGGGGCATGCCAGTCTGACGGGGTTGTTGACAACAACCTTTTATGCTTTCTGTGTACTTCCCCTGTTGATGCATGGTAATCTTTCAAGTTGTCTTACTGACAAACTTTCCCTTTTTAACTTGCGCAGATAATTATTCCTGCTCTTTTCGTCAAATTAAAACGACACCTCCAGCAGGTAATTTATGCTACACTGAAAATGTTGGCAACAACCCCGACCCTTCGACATTCCCAGGCCTCAAGACCTCCGCTTAAAAACAAAACCAGGGCGGCGGTCAAAAATAAACCCGCCCCTGGCGAAAAGCGCTGCCAGTGCCGGGTTAAGATTTGTCATACATGCTCCGGCTTCAGCCACTTGTCCTCCGCCCGGTCATGGTTCGTGTACGTAGTTTGCCGGGGCTGCTTTTAAGGCTCAGTCCCTGAACCTGCAAGCGGCGGCGGCTTCGCCGCCTGCGCTTTTACTGTCCCCGCCAGTAAGGCGCACCGGCTTATATCCCACGTAAGGTATCGCAACTTCAGCGATAACAGCATATTATGCAATCGGCCCGCACCGTCAAAAAAGAGGCGCAAACCCCGCCGCTTACATAATAGGGCTGTTATCGGAAGTTGCCTGCCAGTAAAAAGGATTATGTTCGCGCTCTGCATAAAACTAGACATAATACACATTTAATGCAGGTGTTTGGTAAACCTTGCAGAAACTTATGTTTACAGTTGTTTTGATATACAACAGTGCACAATGGTAACAAAGGAGATTAATATGCCAGGAGAAAACCATGTTTTTTGGAGGACCATGGACAGAAGAAAAACTAATCAATAAATTACATTGCCCCGTTACAAAAAATGGCTTGTTGTGGCCCAGATTAGCCCAAGGTTGATTTTAATAGTTCGCCCCCGACAT
>SLHT01000130.1 GCA_007136055.1 Syntrophomonadaceae bacterium | reverse complement strand
TTTGTATCTATTATATATATTCTGATAATTTTTTTTACATTTACCCCCCCCCGCTATGATCTCTAACCTTAACTTATAGAAAAGTAGGGTTACATGTCTGCCGGTTTGGCAACTCTGCTTAGCATGGTGACTCTTTCCGGCAGACATGGGTTAGACTCGCCAATTCATACCTACCAGGCAGTGGAAAATGATTCGTCTTTTAAGGAAATAAATGACATATCTTCCAGGGCCAGAGAGCTTGCGCGAATCCCGGCCACAGGTAAAATTTGGCGACAGAAGTACCGGGCAGAAGCAATTTTCCCTTCGTAAAAATAATAATCGGGATCGCTTTCAGACAGCCCTGAGACCGCTTTCGCTGAAACTACCGCAGCATCAAGGATCAACCATGCGCAAACGACCAGGGATACCATCTCCAGAATTTTATTGGCATTCGCCGGCAGTTGGACAAACTTATCCGGATTAAGCCAGTTAAACATAATCGCCAGACTTCCATTAACGGTATCGGTCATGTCGGCAAGCCTGGAAACTTCATCAGCAAGTGCTGGGTGTTCCTTATTTTGCTCACAGAAATCTTTAATTTCTTTAACTAAATTCTGAAAATCTGCCCCATTATTCATAGGCATTTTACGGCCAACAAAATCTAAAGATTGAATGTGGTTGGTACCCTCATAGATAGAAAGAATTTTTACATTACGGGCGTATTGTTCAACAGGATAATCAACTATATAACCATAACCGCCGTGAACCTGAATTGCCAGTTCACAAATCCTCCAGGATTGATCACTGAGAAATGCTTTGACCAGGGGAGTTAACAGATCTACTTTACGCTCGTGAACTGCTGCTTCCTCAGGATCACTTTCATGCAGCGCAGCGGACAGATCAACATGCATGCAAAGCTTCACCACCAGAGCACGGCAGGCTTCAGTAAGCGACTTCATTTCCATCAGCATTCTGCGGACATCAGCATGCTTTATAATCGGCACACTTTTGGCGTCCGGATTTCTCACCAGGCTTAATTCCACCCCCTGGATTCTTTCACGGGCAAAGGCCAGAGCGTTGTAATAAGAAGCTGCCGCCTGCGCATTAGCCATATGTCCGGTCATGATGCGGGCTTCATTGAGCAGGGTAAACATTTGTTTGATACCCTTGCCCTCGGTTCCTTCACCCAGCAGATAACCCTGGCAGCCTCCATTTTCGCCAAAGTATAGCGTACAGGTTGGTGAACCATGCAAGCCCATTTTGTGCTCGATGCTTCCGCAGATAACATCATTGGCTTCACCGGTCATTTCACCATCTTCCCCCACCTTCATCTTGGGAACAATAAATAATGAAAGACCTTTTGTTCCAGGCTTGTCCCCTTCGATGCGGGCTAATACCATGTGAATAATATTTTCATTAACATCATGTTCACCGTTTGATATGAAAATTTTATTGCCACTGATCAGATAGGAACCATCGTCCTGCTTTACGGCTTTACAACGAATTGCCCCGACATCAGAGCCGGCATCAGATTCGGTTAAAACCATCGTTCCGTTCCACTCTCCGGTAACCAGCTTCGGATTCCATCGTTTTTTCTGCTCAGGAGTGCCGTGTTCACCAATTAAATTAGCAATAACACCGGGGCCGCCTAAAAACATGGACAGTGCAGGACTGGCAGCACATAACATTTCATATACAGCCATGGTTAAAGTATATGGTGCTCCATCTCCACCATACTGCGTGGGAATGATCATTGACTGCCAACCGGATTCTTTAACGCCCTTTTCATAAGCTTCTTTAAAGAGTGGGTTAATTTTTACCGTGTTATCACCGGCATTAAAAGCCGGGGGATCCTCCTCAACCAATCCGAAAGTCGGACCGGCAATATTATTGCAATACTTGTTGGCTTCTTCAAGCACCAGGTTGCAGCTTTCTTCATTCCAGTCCTCATAATATGGATTTTCAAACAGGCGATTCATTTTAAACTGCTCGTACATTACAAACTTTAATTCCCGCAAATCAGCTTTAAAAAAATTAGTGTCTCTCATTAATACTTACCTCCCCTATTTATATTCTTAGTATTAAAGTCACGCTATACTTTATTTAAAGGTTATTAAGCCAAATTAATGAGCAATAACGGTTTGGCTTAGCTCGCTTTTATCCACCACCATGCAAATAACCCAATACTGCTTTAAAGTATGATGGGCTTAGTCCATTGAGAGGGACAGCAAAGGAATCCCTCAGATATCTCTGAGCATCATATTCTAAAGCATAACCGTAACCCCCACATATCTGCATTGCCTGCATCGATGCTTTACGAACTAGATCTAATCCGTAAACTATAGCCGTATTGATTTCTTGTGAAAATGGGTTCCCCTGATCTGCGCATACCGCTGCACGGTAAACAAGCAACCGCATCGCATCTATTTGCACTGCCAGGTCAACAAGCATATACTGTATTGCTTCAAAGCTAATAATCGGATGATCAAACTGGATTCTTTCACGGGCATGCTTCCTGGCATAATCATATACCCCCTGGGCAATGCCCAGACAGCAGGCAGCAGTCCCGAGATTTTGAAGATCCATCACATCTTTAAGCTGTTTTAAACCATTATGCAAATACTCTCTTCCTCCAAGAATATTATCTGCGGAGATCCGGACATCTTTGAACTCAACTTCCTTCGGATTGACGCCTTTCATTCCCATTTTGTGCATGTCCTTAATGCGAATACCGGAGCTTTTAAGATCAATTATAAAAAATGTAAACTCTTCTTGCTCACTATCCGGCTTTTCAGTTCGCACCAGGGTGAGACAATATTGGGCCCGATCAGCAAGGCTTACAAATAATTTTTTACCGTTTATCCTAAAGCCATCTTTCACAGCTACTGCCTTTGTCTTAATGGGTTGTTCGGCGCTGTACCCTGCCTCTGTTTCAGCCAGACCAATGGTAAATAAGAGGCTGCCCCGTGCTAAAGGACCTAAAAAGTGTTCTTTCTGATCTTTACTGCCGAACCTGGAAAGTACGGCGCCACCGCCAAATGATGGGCACATATAAGCCAGGGCCAGGACCGGGCTTAATACAGAGAGTTCTTCGACGGCAATTATCGCACCAAAAAGATTAACACCTTCTCCACCATACTCTTCAGGTACTGTTAACCCGCAGAAACCGAGTTCGGCTATTTTGTTTAATAAACCTTCAGGGAATAGTTTGCTTTCTTCCAGCTCTCTGGCCACTTCCCTGGGGCATTCTTTAGAAACAAAATCTCTAATAGTTTCCTGGATAATTCTCTGCTCACCGTTTAATGAAAAATCCATCTAAATTCCCCCAAGTTACATCCCTAATGTTTTGGCAACAATGTTCTTTTGAATTTGAGTTGTTCCGCCTCCGACAGATAAGATCAGAACATCTCTCAGGTATCTTTGCATATCAACCGCTTCCAGGGCACCATATTCACCTAATATTTTTAAACCCGTAGCCACCACTTTTTTTGCGGTTTCTGTCGTATAATACTTAGACATTGAGGTTTCCTTGATACATTCCTGACCCTTAGTTTCTTTTCTGGCTGCATAATAGGCAAGCTGCCGGGCTGCTTCCACCTCCGTGGCCATCTCCACAATTGTATGTTGGATATCCTGGTTTAGTATCGCTCCAAACTTAAAATGCTCTTTTGCAAAGCTGAGGATATCATCTACCGCCGCCTGGGCGATGCCCAGGGCGCAGGCTGAAAGCGCCAACCTTTCACTATTCAGGGTGTTCATCATTTGATTCCAACCATTGTTCAGCCCTGCTTCACCGCCCACGATGGCATCAGCTTTAACTTCTACATTTTCATAATAAACTTCACATGTATCCGAACCATTGTAACCGAGTTTCTTTATTGATTTAGCCGAGTAACCTTCCGACTTCGTATCAACCAGGAAAGAGGTAATCCCCTTGTATCGCGATTCTGCAGTTCTGGTCATAGTTACAGTAATATCACTAACCCCTGCTCCTGAAATAAACATTTTGTTCCCGTTAATCAAATAGGTTCCGTTTTGCAAGACTGCACGGGTTTTTATGTTGGCGGCATCAGAACCTGCATCCGGTTCAGTAATGGCTAAGCAAAACAGCATTTCGCCATTCAGCAGTTTTGGCAGATACTTTTCCTGCTGCTCCCGGTTGCCGTTAACCAGTAATATCTCATTGCCATAAAGGGTGATATTGCCAGCTGCCCACGAGAGAACCGGCATCCGCTTTGATATTTCTTCATACATGAGCATTACATCGATTACATCGCCACCCATACCGCCAAATTCTTCAGGAACGTTAACACCCATCAATCCGACGGCACAAAGCTTTTTGATCAAATCAAGGGGATATTGATCATTGCGATCGGTTTCCCTTACCAGTTCAGGGGGGATCTCTTTTTTCACGAAATCCCTGGTCATTTCAAGAACCCGATCATGTCGTTCAACATCAACTTCATAGAGACTCATCTTCCAGACCCCTTCCAGAAAACTTTCATCGGACTCACCATAAAAGCTTTAGACTGCTTTTTCGTGCATCATCAATTTGAAGTCGAAAACCAGGACAACTTCTTCACGCTGGTTTGTCACCTTGTAACGCCAGGCATGCACCGAACGATCTGCTTTACTGGTTTTATCGGCGCTAATCACTTCTACGAAAACATGAATAGTATCTCCCATTTTGACCGGGGCCAGCATCTTCATATCATCTGTACCAAGCCAGGCCATCGCCGCATCACCGGCCATTCCCGACATTGCAACCAGGCCGACAGCCATTCCAAAAATAAGGGGGCCATGGGCAATTCTTTCTTTAAATACTGTCTTTTCTGCGTATTCCTGGTTCATATGCAGAGGATAAAAATCCATTGTCAGGCCGGCCCAGTTTACAATATGAGTTTCCGTTACCGTAATGGCCGGTGTGCGAAATGTAAAACCTACTGGAAAATCGCTTCCGTACTTTTGCTGAGTCATTTCAACACCTCTCTTTGACTTTGCCTCTAAAGTGGTTTAAATACAGGCAAAGTATACTCATCATTAATGCTTTTGAAAGCCACTTTTACCGGCATATCACAATGGACGCTGGCAGGATCACATTCGACGATATTCGACAACATCTGCACCCCTTCGTCGAGCCGAACAACGGCGACAACATAGGGCATATCATCTAAAAAAGCTGAAGGTGCATTATTAACTACAACAGTGTAAGTATAAACAGTTCCTTTACCCGATGCCTCTATCCACTCTATGTTCTGTGAAAAACATGAAGGACAGATTAATCGTGGATAAAAGATTTTCTGGTCACAGTCAACACATTTCTGAATAACCAGTTTGCCTTCCCGGGTAGCATCCCAGAAAGGTTCTGTCCAGGTATTGGTTTCTGGTATCGGCTTCTCTACTTTAGCCATTATTAAAACCTCCTCAATCCGGAACAACCGTTCCTAAAATGGTTACATGTGAATCAAAATAAGTTCCACCTGTGGAAGTATAGGCAGCAAAACTGGCATCCTTTACCTGTCGCTCACCTGCTTTGCCCATAAGCTGCCTGGCAGCTTCAACCAGCAAAGCAACACCGCCTCCGCCGCCTGTATGGCCCTGCGAAAGCATACCACCATTGGTCGTTACAGGATATTTGCCACCCGGCCAGGTCTTCCCTTCGGAAAATAGCTGTCCTCCTTCTCCCCGTTTACAAAAGCCGGATTCCTCGAAACCGATTAACTGGTAGACCGGATAAGAATCATATATTTCCATCACATCGATATCCTGTGGAGTTAAGTTTGCTTCTTTAAAGGCATCTTTAGCGGCATCAGCAAAAGCAAAACGGGTCAAATCAGGTTCCTGGGAATATACAAAGTGGGTAGCACGGGAACCAGACCCTAACAAGTAAACCGGCTTATCGGTATGTTCAGCAGCTCGCTCAGGAGAAGTAACAACAAATGCAGATCCACCATCTGCCAACATATTGGACATCTTAGATCGCAAAGGCGTAGAAAGCATTTTCGACTCCATAACTTCATCGATAGATAGCGGCTTACGAAACATTGCATTGGGATTCAATTCCGCCCACTTCCGGTTTGACACGCAAACTGCAGCAAGTTGCTCGTCTGTTGTTCCGGTTTCATACTTATAGCGCTGTGTAGCCAGTGCTGCTACCGATGAATAATGCTGACCAAATGGCACTTCCCATTCTTTAGCTATGCCAGCTGTTGAAAATAGGTCTATGCCTCCCTGCAGCGATAATCCAGTAGCCAGTTTTTCCGAATGTAAACAGAGAATATATTTTGCGGCACCAATATTTACCAGCCCGGCGGCGACCTTTAACATCGTTGAGCTGCTTGACCCACCTGAAAAAACAGAAACATTATTTTTTACTACACCACTCAACCCCAGTTCCTCCACTATTCTGCCGGTAACCATTTCATTATTGTACTGTGCATTGTAAACTGTTCCTGTTGGAATGATCGTATCAATGTCTTCTCTTTTTTTTTTTTTTTCTTTAACAGCCATAACCGCAGATTCAACTGCTGAAACAATACAGGCCCGCTCCGGAAACTTGCCTGAAGGCACTTCTCCAATGCCGATAATTGCCGCTTTCCCCTTAAGACTCATGATCTACCTCCTTTATCCAAGTAATTATTTAAACAGCTTTAGTTACCCTTAGTAATTGAGGACTGTAATTCATGGCATGCCCTGTAATAATCTTCAACCATCTCCTCAATGATGGTATGTGTCGGTTTATTTTTATCTGTCTGGGCCACGCTTTGACCGGCGCTCCATAAATCAAGCCAGCGTTTAGAACC